>JANWIF010000044.1 GCA_025450035.1 Gemmatimonadaceae bacterium | reverse complement strand
GGGGGGGGGGGGGGGGCGGGCGGGGGCGGGGGCCCCACGCGGTCATGCGGGGGTCTCTCCATCCGCGGAGCGCGGCAGCGCCGACGGCCGCCCCCGCCGCCGCACGGGCGCGCGTGTGCCTAACAGAAGCTGCAGGTCGTCCCAGCAGCGACAGTCGCGGTCGCGCGCCGCGTCGAGCAGCCGCAGCAGCACGAGCGCGGTGGCGTGTGCGTCCCCGCCGGCGCGGTGCCGGTCCGTGATCGCGATGTTGTAGTAGCGCGCCAGGCTGTCCAGGCGGCGGCTGCGCAAGGTGGGCAGCACGCGCCGGGCGAGGCGCACCGTGCACAGCCGGCGCCCCATCAGCCGGCGCCCGCGCGCCCGCGCGACTTCGGCCGACACGAAGCGCCAATCGAACTCGGCGTTGTGCGCCACGAACACGTGCCCGTCGAGCACCCGCAGCACCTCATCGCACACGTCGCCGAATCGCGGCGCATCCTTCACCATCCGCGCGTCGATGTGCGTCAGCGCGGTGATCATATACGGAATCGGACGCTCCGGATTGACCAACGTCGAAAAGCGCTCGACAATCTGCCCGCCGCGCACCACGACCGCCGCGATCTCCGTCACCCGGTCGCCGCCCCAGGCGCGCATGCCGGTCGTTTCGACGTCGACCACCGCGTACGACAGCCGGGTCAGTTCATCCCCGATCGTCCCCCGCCTAACGCTCTCCCGTACGGCCGGCACGGGCCGGTCCACCCCCATCCTCCACTGCCCCGCCGCATCGCGCACGAACTCGGCCCGATCGGCAAACAACGCGAGGGCCATCTGCTCGGCCACCACGCGCGGCGCGCCCGGCATCTGACAGACGTGCTCGATCAGCCGCACCGCGTCCGCCGGCCCGCCGGCCAGCAGCTCGGCCGCGCGCTGCGTGAGAATGGTGTCCGTTAGGCGCGTCGAGAGACCGTCGGCCATGGTCATCGCGTACGGCGTTGCGTTGGGCGAACGACGGCCCCGGTGCCGATCACGACCACGGATCGTCGCGCTCCAACGGCAGCGTCATGCACCGCGGCCCGCCGCCGCCCCGCACCAGCTCGGCGCCCTCGAACGTGATCACCGCGCGCTCATCGTCCCGCACCCGGTCCTGCCCGGTGAGGAAGCCGACCGCCGACACCAGCTTGAATCCCATCTTCTGCAACTCGCACAGCGTGGCCTCGTTTCGGGTGTACGAGATCGCCACGCCGGGACGCGTCGTCACGAAGTTGCAGCCGCTCGACCACTGCTCCCGCTCCTGCACGATGCGCCGCTCGCCACCGCAGAACACCGGCTCCATGGGCAGATCCACCGACTGCAGCGCCGCGAACAGGTTGGGCATCTCGCGCAGATGCTGCTGCCCCTTGTGCCGATGCAGGATCGCCAGCCGCTCGGCACCCACGAAATGCGGCGGGTAGATCGCCGCCAGATCGCGGTCGAGCTGCGTGAAGATCATGTCGAGATGGATGGCCGTGTGCTCCTTGGGCATCACGACGACGAGCACATCCGTGACCGGCGTGTGCGCGAACAACAGCTCCGACACGTGGTCGATGGCCGCCGGACTCGACCGCTCGCTGAAGCCCAGCATGATCGTGTCGGCGCGCAGCGGATGGACGTCGCCTCCTTCGATCGTGTAATTGTTGCGCCGCTCGGCCGCACCGTCATACAGAATCCCCTGATTCGCCAGCAGCGGATGGTACAGGAACAGCGCCTTCATGATCAGCTCTTCCGACCACCGCACGCCGTATCGCATCGAGCCGATCAACACGTGATCCCCGATGACCATCGCCGTGTCGCGCGTGAAAAACAGGTTAGGCAGGGGCGGCAGCATGTAGCCCGATTCGTTCAGCGCGCGGGCCAACGGACCCGGCTCCTCCCCCTCCCCCTCGATGAGCATCTTCACCAGCTCCGCCGGCGGGCGCTCGCTGATCTTCGTGGCCAACGGGCCGGACGGGACCATGTCCGTGGTCTCGCGGATCAGTAGCTCGCGCGCTTCCTCGGACACGGCGACCTCGGCCAGCAGGTCGCGCACATTGTGCACGCGCGCGAACCGCTCGAGGATGGCGACAAAGCGGCGGTGCTCACGCTCGGCGCTCTCCAGGTCGATGATGTCGTCGTACAGGTAGTCCTCGCGGTTCGCGGGGGTGACCGCCAACAGCTCAGGCCCCGGCGTGTGGACGAGTACGGAGCGCAACGATCCGATTTCAGAAGTGACGCGAACTGACATAGATGGTTCAAGTTAACCCGCCTCGGACGCGCGCGGCCAGGGCACGCTGAGCGTGCCCAACTAGCGGGATCGGAGCACTCTGCGTAATTTGTGAAGAAATTCACAAGACGTCCGAGGCCCGTGAAACGGATCGCCGAATCCACCGTTCGAAGGCTGTCGTTGTATCTGCGCTTTCTCGAAGACTTCGAGAAACGCAGCATTGGCACGATCTCTAGTGATGAGCTCGCCGCACGCGGCAGCACGACCTCGGCGCAGGTGCGAAAGGACCTCTCCTTCTTCGGCTCGTTCGGAAAGCGCGGCTTGGGATATTCGGTACCCGAATTGTTGGCCCGCCTCCGGCAGATCCTCGGCCTCGATCACGAGTGGCATGTCGTCATCGTCGGCGCCGGGAAGATCGGCGCCGCGCTGGCGCAGTACCGCGGCTTCAGCCAGCGCGGTTTTCGGATCGTGGCCCTGTATGACAGCGATCCAGAGAAGGTGGGTCGCACGGTAGACGGCCTCCAGATTCGCCCGATGTCCGCGCTGACCGCCGAGTCGCACCATCACCGGCCCGACATCGCCGTCCTGGCCGTCCCCGCCACGGCCGCGCAGGAGGTTGCCGACATCGTCGTCGCCGCCGGCGTCCGTGCGATCCTCAACTTCGCGCCCCAGCAATTGCAAGTACCGGACACGGTGGCGCTGAAAGAGGTGAACATGGCGATTGAGTTGGAGGGGCTGTCGTTTGCGCTCACAAACTTGCGGATGTAACAAGTAAGAGGTAAGCGGTGCGAGCGGGGGAGTAGTGTGGAAGAACAACTGGTGCCTCCCACTCTCCCCTCTTACCTCTCCCCTCTTACCTCTTACCTCTTACCTCTCCTAACTCCCTCGCCATCGCCACCATCCCCTCCACCGACACGGCCTCCGGCCTGACATCGGGCGAAACTTCTGCCCGTTCGAGCATGGCCTCGACCTCGGGCGTACTGGCCCCCGTGATCGTTCGCACGACTCTTCGCATCTGCTTCCGCCGCAACCCGAACGCCGCTCGCACGAATCGTTGGAACTGCCGTTCCATTTCGGGCGGCACGAGCGGGACGTCGCGCGGCGTGATGCGCACCACGGCGCTCTCCACCGTGGGCGGCGGCCGAAACGCGCCGGCGCTTACGGGAAACAAGATCTCCACGCGCGCGATCGCCTGGAGGTTCACCGACAGCGCCCCGTACGTCTTCGAGTTAGGCGAAGCGCTCATGCGTTCGGCGACTTCCCGCTGCACCAGGAAGACGGCCAGCCGTGCACGCGGCGCCTCGAGCGCGCGAAACACGATTGGCGTGGTGATGTAATAGGGGATGTTTCCCACCAGCGTGAAGGGACCGTCCGCCAGCGCGGCGAGGTCAGCCTTCAGGACGTCGCCCTCCACGATCGAGACGTGCGGGTCATCCCGGTATCGCGCCCGCAGCATGGCCGCGAGATCGCGGTCCACGTCGATCCCGATTACCCGGCCGGCGCGCGAGCGCAGCGCGTCCGTCAGCGTGCCGAGCCCCGGGCCGATCTCGATCACCGTATCGCCGGGGCCGAGAAGCGCCGCGTCGGCGATCCGCGCGAGGATGCGTGGATCGCTGAGAAAGTGCTGGCCGAACCGCTTCCGCGCAGGCGCGCGCACCGGGCGGCGTCGCCGCGATCAGCTGCGCACGAGCACCACCGCGAGGTCGTCGCGCTGCACGGCGGCGCCGGTGTGCTCGGACAGCTCATCGAGAATGCGCGTGAGGATCTGCGCGGGCGGCTCGGCGCGGTAGCGGCGCACCGTCTCCACGATCGGCTGCTCGCCGAAGCGAATGCCGAACCGGTCGCGCGCGTCGCTCACCCCGTCCGTGAACAGCAGCAGCAGGTCGGCGCCGCTCACCCAGGGCCGCGTGCGGGCGCCGGGCGTGTCCTCCACCATGCCTAACGGTGGGTCGAGCGCGGGGAGGCGCTCGCAGACACCGTCGGCGGTCACCTGATAGGCGTGCGGATGGCCGGCGTTTGCGTAGCGCAGCGTGCCGGCACGGCGGTCGATCACCCCGTAGAACGTCGAGAGAAACATCTCCGTGCTCGCCAGTTCCTCGCGCAACGTGCCGAGCAGCGCGCCCAACATGGTGCCGGGATCGCTCGACCCCTGGGCGTGGATGGCCGACGCGCTCATCACCAGCGCCATGATCAAGGCCGCCCGGTAGCCGTGGCTCGATACATCGCCGATCATCACCCCCGTCCGTCCTTCGCCTAACCGGAAGAGGTTGTACAGGTCTCCGCCCACGCTCTCCGCCGGCACCACGCGCGCCGCGACCTCGGCGGTGGGTGCCACGATTTCCGTGCGCGGCAGCAGCTTCATCTGCAGGTCGTGGGCGAGCTCCAACTCCTGCACCAGCCGCTGCTGGTTGAGCGAGGCGCGCACCAGACGCGTGTTCTGGATCGCGGTGCCGATCTGCGTGGCGATGGCCGTGATCAACTTCTGATCGCCGGCGCTGAACGCCTGACCCGACGCCCGGTCGGAGAGATTGACCACGCCCAGCGGCTGCGCGCCGCCGCCCGGTGCGGTCCACATGATCGGCACCGAGAGCATCGTGCCGCGGCGATACCGCGCCTCGGCCGGACAGGGTACCGCGTCACCGGCCTCGACGAGCAGCGCACGTTGGTCGCGGAACACGCGCGCCGACACGCTGCACTCGTCGGTGAGCGCGATCGGCGGCACGTCCAACGCCGGAACGCCCAGCGCAGCCACAGTTTGCAGGGTGTCCGTGACGCGGTCGTGCACGAGAATCGAGCCGCGGCGCGCGCCCACGGTCTCCGATACTTCTTTCAGAATCGTAGCCGCGGCTTCGCCTAACGATACAGTGCGGCCCAGGATCTCCGTGATGGTGTAGAGAAGATTGATTTCCTCGTACCGCTCGGCGAGTTCGTTGGCCGCGTGCTCGACCTCGAGCGCGGATTGAAGATATTGTGAGACGACGGGGAGGAGAAAGCGGACGTAGGTGTCGAGCGGAACACTCGGGTCGGCGGCGGGGCCAATGACGAGCCAGGCGCGGCGCGGTCCGGGAATCGAGCCGACCATTGCCGGCCCACCCGGACACAGCACTAGTCGAGGCGGTCCGTTGTCGAAGGTCGGCGTCCACCCCAAAATGCCCACCGCCGGAGTCGACGCCGCCAGCCGCGATGGCAGACGCCCTTCGTCCTCCGCCCAGATCGCCGCCGCGCAGCCCGTGGCGTCGCGGAAAGCGGTGAGCACCGTCTGCAGCTCAGTCATGCCGGCGCAACGTGAGCCGCACCACATTGCCGCGACTCGCGAACCGCTCCACGGTGTCCATCAGCCGGGCCATCAGGAACAGACCGCGCCCATCTTCACGCACCAGATTCTCCGGACTGGTGACGTCCACCAGGCACTCAGTCAGATCGAACCCAATGCCCTGGTCTACCACCTCGAGCACCAGTCGCTCACGATTCACATCGCAGCGAATCTGCACCTGCTTGCCCAGGGTCTCGTGGTTGCCGCGCAGAATGGCGTTGGCCAGCGCTTCGGTGAGCGCCACGGGAACGTTGAGCGATACCTGGCGCGCGCTGTAGGCAAACTGCGCGCATTGGCGGGCGACCACCTCCACCACCCGCTCGATATAGCGCACATCGCTCGGAATCTCGAGCTCCATAGCCACGTGGAGGCTCCCGAGTGGGAAGCCCCGCGATTCCGCATCGGGCCACGTAGGGCGCACGTGCCGTGTGGCCGCTGTCGTTAGAAGGACTCGAGCGCGCGCTCGCGCGTGTCGGCGATCTGGAACAGCGTGTCCAGCTTGGTGAGCTCGAACAGCGTCTTGAGGTCGTCGTTCAGGTTCGCGAGCCGCAACTCCCCGCCCTGCTCACGGATCTTCTTGGACAGCGACACGAGCACGCCCAACCCGGAGCTGTCGATGTACCCGGTCTGGCTGAAGTCGATGAGGAACTTCTTCTCACCGCGCTCCAACTCGTCCAACACCTTCTGCTTGAGCTCCTGGCGGTTGCCCACGATGAGCTGTCCTTCGACGTCCACCACGACAATGTCTCCCTGCTTCCTGAGTGCGAAGCTCATGGATCGACCTCCCGTCAAATTCCATCCGCGTCCTTCGGGGCCGCCGTCAGCACGGTCGCCGTTGGGCCCGCATCGAGCGACTGTAACGCGGTGATTGCGGCCACATTGATAATGTCATCGATCGCAGCCCCGCGCGAAAGATCGGAACAGGGATGCGCGAGGCCTTGCACGATGGGGCCGATCGCCTGGGCATGCGCGAGGCGCTCTACGAGCTTGTAGGCAATGTTGCCGGCTTCGAGCGATGGAAACACCAGGACGTTCGCCCGGCCGGCTACGGTGCTCACCGGCGCTTTGCGTCGCGCCACGGCCTCGATGAGCGCGGCATCCCCCTGCAATTCTCCATCCACCGCAAAATCCGTCTCCCCCTGTCGAGGATCGCGGAGCAACGCCACAGCCTCGCGCACCGTGTTCACGGAAGCGCCGCTGCCGCTGCCGAGCGTGCTGTACGACAGGAATGCCACCCGCGGTTCGTCGCCCACGATTCGGCGGCGATCCCGTGCCGCGGCCACGGCAATGTCGGCAAGGTGTGAGGCGGTGGGACGAGGCACCACGGCGCAATCGGTGAACGTCAGCACCTCGTGTTCGCCGCCCGCGCCACGAAAGGGCGGCACCACCATGTAGAAGGCGCTCGACACGATGCGCACGCCGCGCGCCGGCCCAACAGCCCAGAGCGCGGCGCGCAGCACATCGGCCGTGGTGTGCGCCGCACCGGCCACGCAGCCATCCACTTCACCCAGCGCCACGAGGCAGTCGGCAAACACGAGCGGATCGTTGACGAGCGACTCTGCGCCGTCGCGCGTCAGGCCGGCGGGCGCGCGCCGCGCGAGCAGGTGTGCGATGACGCGCGCTCGCCGGCCATCGGTCAACGGCCTAACGGTAGCGACGCCAATCTCGTCGGCGACGCGACGCGCGCTCTCGTCGCCCGGCTCGAGTACGAGGATGGGCCGCACGATATGCTGCGCGGCGAGCGTGCGCACTGCGCCGATCGTGCGCGCGTCGCTGGATTCCGGAAACGCGATAGAACGTCTCGCGGCGATGGCCCGCGCCCGCACCCGCTCGACGAAGCTCACGCGCGCGAGAACCGCTCGCGCAGTGCTTGGTGCACCAGCGGATTGACGAGGTCGCCCGTGTTTCCCTCGAAGCGCGCGATCTCGCGCACCAGGCTCGAGCTCACGTACGTCAGATCCAGGCGCGGCATCATGAACACAGTCTCCATGTCCGCATTGAGATGCCGATTCATGAGCGCCATCTGAAACTCGTACTCGAAGTCCGCGACCGCGCGCAGGCCGCGCACGGACAGCGTCGCGCCAACCTCGCGTGCCAGGTCCACCAGCAACCCGTCGAACTGCCGCACCTCCACGCGCGGTTCATGGTCCACCGCACTCCGAATGAAGCGGATGCGATCCTCGACGCTGAACAGCGGCTGCTTGGCGACGTTGGTCGCGACAGCTACCACCAAACGATCCACGAACGACAGGCTCCGCTCGATGAGATCCTCGTGCCCGTACGTGACCGGGTCGAAGCTGCCCGCGTAGATTCCTATGCGCATGTCGGGGTCGAATCGGGTAGAAGGTGACGGCGGAGATACGGCAAGCGGTCACTGCACGGACGGTCGCTCGCCGTCCCGGTAAATCGTAATCACAGTGTCACCATATCGGCGGCTCGAGGCGCGCGTTTCTTCTGGAAGCGATTCGCGCACATCGTGCTCCACCGCGAGCACAGCCGCGAATGGCGTCGTCAGCCATTGCGCGGCCACGCGCGTCGCCAGGTCCATCCGATATGGCGGATCGGCGAACGCCATATCGTACGCGCCGGCGGGCAACCTTTCAATGAACCGCAGCGCATCGCCGCGATGCACCGCGCTTTCCGACCCCGCCTCGAGCGATGCGATGTTGCTGCGCAGCGCCGCCAGACTCCGTGACGACAGCTCCACAAAGTCCGCCCGATCGGCCCCGCGCGACAACGCCTCCAACCCCAAGGCGCCCGATCCGGCGAACAGGTCCAACACCCGTGCGCCCGGAATGTCGTACTGCAAGATGCTCATCCACGCCTCGCGCACCTTGTCCGCGGTGGGGCGCACGCGGGGATCGGCGGGAGGCACGATCGCGCGCCCGCGCCACCGTCCGCTCACGATGCGCATGCCTTACGACCGAAAGTCAGCCAGGCGCGCCTGCAGCTTCACAGCGCCGTTGTAGGTATCGCGCTCCAGGCGAAACGCCACGTCGACCGGCGTGTTGGGCGTGAGCTCCGCGGCGCGGCCGGCCATCCCCCACCCGATCGCCTCGAGACTTGCGCCCTGGCCCGTTAGGCGGACTTTGAGATGTCCGGGCCCAACCACGCGCGGCGCGCCCTCCACGCGCACGCCGCGCGCCACGAGGACGGGCGTCGCGTTTCCCGATCCGAATGGCTCGAAGTGCCGCAGCAGCGACTCGAGGTCGGCGTTCGCGTCGCCCAGATCGATTTCCAGATCCACGCGCAAATCGGGCACGAGATCGTCCGGCGTGAGCCGCTCGCGTGCGACCTCCTCGAACCTGGCCCGAAAGTCGTCGACACGAGCCGTTTCGATGGTGATGCCGGCGGCCATGCGATGACCGCCAAACCGCACGAGATGCTGGCGGCATTCCGCGAGACCCGCGTGCAGGTCGAACGCGGGAATGGATCGTCCCGAGCCACGGCCGTGCGCGCCATCCAGCGCTACGAGTATCACGGGGCGGCACACCTCCTCGAGCAGTCGCGATGCCACGATGCCGACCACGCCGGCGTGCCATCCCTGCTCGGCGATCACGACGCCGAACGTATTGTCGAGGTCCATCGCATCGACGTGTCGCGACGCCTCCGACAGCGTGTCGCGATCCAGCTCCTGACGGCGCCGATTCATTTCTTCGAACTCGCGCGCCAGGGCGTTAGCCTCCGCCTCATTTTCCGTGGTGAGCAGTTCCACCCCGCGCAACGCGTGTCCCAGGCGCCCAACGGCATTGAGCCGCGGCGCGAGCACGAAGCCCACGCGGCCGGCAGTGATGCGCGTGTGCTCCAGCCCCGCCGCGCGAATCAGGGCTCGCAGACCGACGTTCGTGGTCTCGTTCAGCACCTTGAGCCCGACGCGCGACAGCACACGATTCTCACCGCGCAGCGGCGCAATGTCGGCGATCGTGGCCAGCGCCACCAGATCGAGCAGCTTGTAGACGATGTCTTCGTTTGCGCCAAGTGCGTTCGTGACCGCCAGAGCCAACTTGAACGCCACGCCCGCCGCGGCGAGGTCCTTGTCCGGATACTCGCAGCCGGGACGTTTTGCGTTCAGCACGGCCAGCGCCGCGGGGAGCGGGCCGCTCGGCAAG
Source organism: Gemmatimonadaceae bacterium (assembly GCA_025450035.1). GTDB lineage: Bacteria > Gemmatimonadota > Gemmatimonadetes > Gemmatimonadales > Gemmatimonadaceae > JADGGM01. The sequence continues at coordinate 49,518 of JANWIF010000044.1, read as the reverse complement.
TGATGGTCGGAGATGATGACGTCGATTCCCGCCGCGCGCGCAGCGGCCGCGGGCTCCACCGCATTGGTGCCGCAGTCGCACGTCACGAGCACCGCGGCGCGCGCATCGATGGCCGCGCGCACGCCCGCCATAGAGAGATCGTAGCCGTCCTCGAGTCGCCGCGGAATGAACGGCACCGGCTTGCCGCCCACCGCGCGCAGGGTGCGCATCAAGATGGTGGTGGAGCAGATGCCGTCGACGTCGTAGTCGCCGTGGAGCAGGATCGTCTCGCCGATGTGCACCGCGCGCACCAATCGCTCGACCGCCACGTCCATGTCGCGCAATAGCGCGGGACTATGCAGATGATCGAGGCGCGGGCGCAGGTAGCGCTTGGCTGGCTCGATGTCGCCGAACCCGCGCTGGCAGAGCAGCCGACAGATCGGTTCGGGGAGGCGCAACTCTGCCATCAGCGCCTGCACGGAAACCCTATCGGGTGCTTGGGGGAGCACCCAGCGCGATATCGGACGCGCTCGAGCGACGTGGACGGAGGACGATGGAGGGGCACTCACACGCGAAAGTTACGAGCGCCCTCCGGAGGCGACAAGCATCAAACGGCCGCGTAGAGGAGCACGCCGCATCCTTCGCAGACTTCGATCGACCGGCCGGCGGCCATGACGTTTCGCCGTTGCAGCGGAATCGCGGTGTTGCACCGGCCGCACGCCGATCCGCGCAGCGCGTACAGAGCGTTGGTCTTTTCGCGTCCGCGAATGTGCTCGTATTTCTGCAGCAGCGGTCGTCCGATTCGCTTGGCGGTGTCATCGCGCTGCGTGCGGGCCGCCGCGACCTGCGCGTCCAACTCGGCGCGCGCTTTGGCGATCTCAGCACGTTCGGATGTCTGCCGCTCCGTGATCTCATCCAGCAGGAGCATCTCCAACTCGATTGCCTGGTGCAGATCGGCGATCCGTACGGTGAGCGTCTGCAACTCGCTTTCTTCCTGCGTGAGCACGCGGCGAGAGATCTCGATCTGCGCCATGGCCGCCACCGCCTCACGATCCTTGCGCACCGAATCCAGCACCGCCAGGTGTCGGTCCTGGAGCGCTCGGTGCTCCTGCACCTTGAGCGCCAACTCGCGCCGGCGCTTCTCTTCCCCCTCCGCCGTTTCCCGCGCGCGCGTGATGGCGCTCTCGGCGGCGGAGCGCTCGCGGTCGAGGGTCTCCGTCTGTCGGTCCAGTGCGTGCACCCGGGACTCGAGTGTCGCGACCGCCGTGTCTTCATCCTGCAGCGTCAACAAGGTCACCAGATCTGGATGCACGCGTCCTCCCTGAACGGTTAACGGCCGAGGTCGAAACTCTTCATTCTGCCACCGCCTAACGCTGCGCGCTCATCGCGCAGTTGTTCTTTTTCGCGGATCAAGGCATTCTTTGCGTCGTCGTCGGGGGCGATGGGCACTTCGCGCTGGATCTCCCGCAACCGACGCTCGATGGGCGCGACGCGAATCCGTGTCACGCACCCTTCGGCTTCGCGCGACGCATCGAAGCCCTCGCCCGGCGGTTCCTCCAGCAATTCCTGAAACAGCGGTCGCATGTCATCGGGAAGCTGATCGGCCACCTGTTGGGCCGTGCCGTCCGGGCCGGAGGCCACTAACGCCGCAAGCATCTTTCCATAGCGTTCATCCGTGAGATCGTCCGCTCCGACCTGCTCGCCCACCACGTCGCGCAGGACGGGCGCGTGGATGAGCACCCACACCAACCGGCGTTCGAGCGGCGCGGTCGGGCGTCGAGCGGGCGGGCGCCGCGACGGCCCCCGGGGCGGCCGGGTGTTGCTCGGGCCCGTGGCGTCGCGCGCCTGATCGCCGGGTGCCGACTCGCGTGCCGGCCGCGCCGCCAGCTCGCGTTCGAGCACGTCGCGCGACACGCCGGACGCCGTGCTGACGCGGGCCACGTACATGTCGCGCGTGATCGCATCCTGGGTCGCGCGGATGGTTGGAAACAGCCGGTCGAGGGCGCGCCGTTTGTGCCGCAGATCGGCGAACCAGCCCGCGCGCTCCAGGAGCTGGACCTTCCGCTCGAACACATCCAGCGCGTCGCCTAACGGAGCGGCCAGCGCAGCGCCCCCATGCTTGTCCACGAAGCTGTCGGGGTCTTCGCCATCGGGCAGCGTCACCACCTGCACCGACATGCCGTGGCGCAGCAGCTCGTCGCCCGAGCGAAAGGTGGCCTTGAGCCCCGCCCGGTCGCTGTCGTAGAGCAGGAAGACGGTCTTGCCGTAGCGACGCAGCAGCGCCGCCTGTTGCTCGGTGAGCGCTGTGCCTAACGGAGCCACCACCCAGTCGAAGCCCGCCGACACCAGCCGCACCACGTCGAAATACCCCTCCACGAGCATCACGCGGTCGTCCCGCCGTATGGCGTGCTTGGCCATGTGCAGCCCATAGAGCAGACGCGCCTTGGAGAACACCGGCGACTCGGCGGAGTTGAGATACTTGGGCTCGCCTGGCCCGAGCAGCCGCCCGCCAAATCCCACCGCGTTCCCCGCAGCATCCAGAATGGGAAACATGAGCCGGTTGCGAAACCGCGCCCGCGGATCGCCGCCCTCGTCACGCTGCACGAGCAGCCCGGCGTCGAGCATCCGCGTGTCGTCGTACCCCAGCGCCGCGAAGTGCGAGCGCAGCGCCTCGGGGTCTCGCGGCGCGAATCCCAATCCAAATCGGTCGGCCACGTCGCGCGACACGCGCCGCAGCGCGAGATAGTCCCGCGCGGCGCGCCCTTCATCCTCATCCCAGAGCGTGATTCGGAACCAGTCGGCCACGGCGGCGTTGAGATCCCAGAACGGCTGGCGCGGATCAGGGCCCTCGCGCCGCCGCTGCACCTCTTCCACCGGGATCCCCACCTTCTCGGCCACGTACCGCACCGCGCCAGGCCAGTCCATGCCCAACCGCTTCTGCAGAAACGTGAAAACGTCGCCCCCTTCGTGACACACGAAGCAATAGTAGATCCCCTTGCGCGGCGACACCGAGAAATTCTTGTGAGTTCCCTGATGGAACGGACACGGCCCTCGAAAATCGGTGCCGGTGCGGCGCAGTGGAACGTGCTCGCCAATGATCTGCACGATGTCCGCGGCCTCGCGAACCCGGTCGACTGTCTCGTCGCTGATCATGCTCACCGGAGGGAAGCCACCGTGACGCCGGCGCCACCCTCGTTCCACATCCCGAGCCTGAAGGTGGACACACGCGGATCACCGCGCAGCAGTTCGCCAACCCGCTCACGCAGTGCGCCCGTGCCCTTGCCATGAATGATGCGCAACGACTCCAAGTCGCTGCGCACGGCGGCATCGAGCGCGTGCATCACGGTCCGTTCCATTTCATCCACTCGCATTCCCCTTACGTCAATCTCGCTCGCGACGTGCTCTTCGGGGAGGTCACCGCGAACCGGGGCCGATTCCGTGGCCACGGAGGCGCGGTTCGCTCGCACGATGCTCTCCAGCGGCACGGACAGCTTGACCGCGCCAATGGACACCAGTGCTTCGCTTCCACGCAACTCCACAACCTGACCGGCACGCCCGCCAAGCGTGGCCAATTCCACCAGGTCCCCGGGCGCGATAGGACGCGCGACGGTATCGCGGCGCTCCGGCGCCGACGCGCGGTCCAGTTCCTCCACCGACGCGGCGTGCAGCGCTGCCACCTCCTCGAGGCGGCGCCGTGCCTCGCGCGCCCCGCTCTCCGCGGCCCCCCTCCCCTGTTCGCGGACCGCGCGAATCGCTTGCTCCAGCTCGTGACGGGCGTCGAGCAAGTACTCGCGTGCCTGCTGCCGCGCACTCCGCTCGGCTGTTCGCTCTGCCTCGCGCACCGCGTGTTCGCGTGCGGTGAGTCGATCCAGTCGTTCATTGGCCGACCCTAACGCGTTTGCCGTATGCTGTTCGCGTTCCTGCAGCGCCAACTCGCGCCGCTCGAGGTCGGTGAGCAGCGCCGCCAAGTCGCGCTCGCCGTGCGACAGCCGCTCCTCGGCGTTGGCCAGCACGGCATCGGACAGGCGGAGCCGGCGGGCGATAGCCAGTCCGTACGAGCGCCCGGGAATTCCCTTGATGAGCCGGTACGTCGGCTCCAGCGCCGCTTCATCGAACTGCAGCGACGCATTCACGATGCCGGACACATCGGCGGCGAGCAACTTGAGCGCGCCCAGATGGGTGGTGGCCACCGTGAGCGTGCCGCGGCGGGTCAGTTCTTCGAGAATGGCCCCGCCTAACGCTGCACCTTCGGCCGGATCCGTGCCCGAGCCCAGCTCGTCCACCAGCACCAGGGACGCCGGCGTGGCCCGCTCCAGCAGGTCGCCCAGATTCTTCACGTGCGCGCTGAACGTCGAGAGACTCGCCGCGATCGACTGTTCGTCGCCGATGTCCGCAAAGATGTCATCGAAGATCGGCAACCGGCTCTCCGGTGCCACCGGCGCCGGCACGCCGGCCTGCGTCATGGCGGCCAGCAAGCCGATGGCCTTGAGCAGCACCGTCTTGCCGCCCGTGTTCGGCCCCGACAGCAGCAGCGTGCGCTCCCCCACGCCTAACGACAGGTCGAATGGGACCACGGCCCCGCCGCGCGCCAGGAGCAGCGGGTGCCGCCCGCCCCGCACCACCACCTCGTCACCGGGTGCGCCCAGGACAGCCGGCGCACACGCAAACTCTTCAGCGTATCGGGCCCGCGCAAAAATGGAGTCGATCTCCACCAGCACCTCGAGCGACGCCATCAACCCGTCGCGCAGCAGCCGCAGCCCGTCGGTGAGTTCGGCCAGGATCCGCTCCACTTCGCGCCGCTCGTCGGCTTCCAACTCACGGATGCGATTCCCGAATTCCACCGCCGCGGGCGGCTCCACGAACAACGTGCCGCGCGTCGCCGACTCGTCGTGCACGATGCCGCCCACCGCGCCGCGCGCTTCCCGCCGCACGGGAATCACGTAACGCCCGTTGCGCACCGTGACCGACATGTCGTTCACCCGGTGGTGGGCGTCCAGTCGCGCGACGATGCGCTCGAGCAGTTGCACCAGCTCCGACTGCGCGCCGCGGAGCTCTCGCCGCATGCGGCGCAGGGCGGGCGACGCCCCGTCCTTCACCGAGCCGTCGGTCTCGATGGCGTGGTCGATGGCCTGTTCGTTCGGCGGGGACGAAATGAGCCGCCCGGCCAACGGTGCGAGCACCGCCGTTGCCGCCGCGGGCCGTCGCGGGTCGGTGAGCATGGAGCGCGTCGTGCGCGACGATCGCAGCAGCAGGGCCCCGCCGAGCAACTCCTCGCCGCTCCACACGCTGCCCGCCACGCGCAAGCGCGCGAGCGGCGCGCCTAACTCTGGCACGGGCTCCGGGCGAAAGCCATCGGTGCCGGCACTGAGCGCGCGCATGGCCGCGACGCGCGCATGCTCGGCGTCGATCGACGCCCGATGGATCGAGGGATGCAGCGACCGTACGCGCTCTGCGCCCAACGCCGAGCCGGCGCGCTCAGCGACCAACGCCAGAACGGCGGGGAACTCGAGAACCGCAAGGGTGTGCGGATTCACCCGCTGCTGTGCACCTACTTCTGCAACTCTTCGCGCGCGATACGGTTGATAGTCCCCCCCTCCGCGCGTCCCTTGAACTTCGGCATCACCGCACCCATCAGCGCGCCAATGTTGTTCGCGCCTGCCACGATTGCCGCACGCACGGCCACGCGAATCTCATCGTCGTCGATCGCCGCCGGCAAATACGTCTCGAGCCTCGTCACTTCGGCGCGTTCGCGCGATGCCAGATCGTCGCGCCCCCCTTTGTCGTACATCTCGATCGCTTCACGGCGCCTCTTGATCCCCTTCCGCAACACCTCGCGCACCTCGTCGTCGCTGGGGTCGCGCTGCAGCTCGATGCGCCGGTTCTTGACATCGGCGAGGATGGTGCCCAGCAGCAGCGTACCCGGCTTGTCCTGCGCCTTGCGCGATGCGTTGAGATCAGCTTGCAAACGCGCGATCATCTCGGACACGGCTCAGACCGCTCTCGGGCGGCGTGTCTTCCGACGCGCCGCGTTCTCCTTCCGCTTGCGGCGCTCACTCGGCTTCTCGTAATGCCGGTGCTTACGCAGATCGGACAGGATCCCCGCCTTCTCACACTTCTTCTTGAAGCGCTTGAGTGCGCGCTCGAAGTTTTCATCGTCGTGGATGATGACTTCCGACAAGAGCCGTCTTCCCCCCTTGAGGGCGCTCGCACGCCTGTGACGTGTTCAAAGTTCCCAAAGCTAGGGAAAACCGTCGCGACGTGTCAAGAACAACCGAGACTCGGCGCTACCCGGGAGGCCAATTCAGGGGCCGGCCGGCCAACAGATGCGCGTGCAAGTGATGCACCGTTTGCCCGCCGTGCTCATTGGTATTGAACACCACCCGGTACCCGCTTTCGGCCACGCCCTCCTTGCGCGCTACGTCGGTGGCGAGCGCCACCAGACGTCCCACGAGCGACGGGTCGGTGGCGTCGTTGAGCGAGCGGATGTGTTCACGCGGGACCACGAGAACGTGCACCGGTGCTTTTGGATCGATGTCGCGGAACGCTATGGCGTCGTCGGTTGTCGCGACGATCGTGGCGGGGATCTCGCCACGCACGATGCGGCAGAACAGGCAGTTCTCAGACACCGGACCTCTCCATGGTGGTGAGCAGCGCGGCCCGGGCCACGGCCAGTCCAGCAATAGCCGCGGTCTCGAAGCGCAAGGTGAGTGGCGCCACGCGCACCGGAATGAATCCCGCGGTCACGAACGTCGCCCGCTCCTCAGGCTCGAGACCTCCCTCCGGTCCGACAGCGATGGTGAGCGGCGCTGAGATTTGTATGCTCGACACCGGCTCGCCCTCCGCATCGAGTAGCCACCGCGCGCCGGCGGGCGCCGAAGCCACGGCGCGCTCAGGCGTGGCGTCGGGATAGAGCACGGGCAGCCAAGCGCCTCCGGACTGCGTGAGCGCGGTGATCATGCGCGACCGGGCCTTGCTCTGGAACGCGACCCCTTCGCCTCGTGGACTCACGCTGCGCGAGCGCTGCCAGATCACGGGCCGCCATGAAAAAATCGCCAGCTCCGTCGCCTTCTCGGCCAGCAGCAGCATGCGCTCGCGATCCGCGACCGGAACCACCAGATGCAACACCGGCGGCGGATCCACGCGCTCGACGGACTCGACGTCGATCGTTGCCTGCGATTTGTTGAGCCGCACGATGGTGCCGAGCGCCACGCCTCCGGCGCCGTCCACCAGCCGCACGCGTTCGCCCACTCCCACGCGGCGCACGCGCGCGTGCTGCACCTCGCCCTCCCCGAGCGTCAGCGCGCGGCCGGCAGCCATCGGTTCGCTCGAGAAAAACGTCGCTATTGCGGTGCGATCACGCTGCTCCACCAGGCGCCTCCCTCCTCGGTGTATTCGGTTTCGATCCGCCAGCCTTGGCTGGCGAGTGCCGAGCAAAATGCGTCACGCTCCGTTCCCAGAATGCCGCTCACGACCGCGCGCCCGCCAGGGGCGAGGGCGTCGCGGAAAATCGGCGCCAGATCCAGAATGACCGAAGAGATGATGTTGGCCAGGATCACTCGGGCTGGCGCCACCAGCGGGACGATGACGCGGGCATCCCCTTCGATGACCGTCACGCGATCCGACACGCCGTTCGCCGCCACGTTCGCTTCGGCGTTGCCAATGGCCTGTTCGTCGAGCTCGATGGCCACGACGCGCGCCGCGCCCATGCGCGCCGCCGCGATCGCCAGCACCGCGCTCCCCGCGCCAACGTCGACCACCCGGTCGCTCGGATTCATGACGTTAGGCAGGAGGCGCAAGACGTTGCGCGTGGTCTCGTGCTCGCCGGTGCCGCAGGCAGTTCCCGGATCGATGATCACCGGAAATGTCGCATCGGCGATTTCCGCCGAGCGCCAGGGCGGCGCGATGGCGATCGGGCCCAGGCGTTGCACGCCCACCGCCGTCGGCCACCGCGCCGCCCAATCGATGTCGCCGACGTCGCGCGCGTCCACCCGCGCGCCCGGATCCGCGGCCCGCAGCATGGCGCGCAAGGCATCGAGGTCTGTTGTGTTAGGCACGTGGGTGAGGAGGTCATCGTCCACTTCCTGGACCGCCGGCGCGCCCGCCTGCACCAGTGCGGCCACCATGGAGTCGCGCGACGAACCGGCGGTGTGGCGTACCCGAATCTCGGTCCAACTCACCACGATGTCGCGCGCCGGCGGGCGGCGCGCTGCTCAGGCACCGAGCGCCTCTTTCATCCTCGACCAGAAACCCTTGTGGCGCGCGACGGGAACGGCGCTCTCGTGCTGCTGCAACTGGCGGAGCGCCGCTTCGTGCTCCGGCGACACGTCCTGCGGCGTCCACAGTTGCACGCGCACGTGCAGGTCCCCGGTGCCCGAGGCGTTCACGCGCGGCAGCCCGCGCCCACGGAGCTTGAACACCTGCCCGCTCTGCGTACCGGGCGGTACGCGCAGCGAGATGGTGGCGGTGACGGTCGGCACGTCGACATCGGCGCCTAACACAAGGCGCGAATACGTGACCAGTGCTTCGGTATACAGGTCCGCGCCGTCGCGCTCGAATCGCGGATCCTCTTCCACCTCGAACACCACCAGGATGTCGCCACGTGGGCCCCCCTGCGCACCCACGCTGCCCTGCCCCCGGTGTGTCATGTACTGTCCGGTCGCGACGCCGGCGGGAATGGACACGCTGATCGTACGTTCCGCGCGCATTCGCCCCTCACCCCGGCACCGCTTGCACGGCGTATCGATGGTGTTCCCCTGCCCGGCGCACGTGGGACACGGCGCCACGCTCACGAATTGCCCGAAAAACGAACGTTGCGCCCGCCGCACTTCACCCGTGCCGGCGCACGTGGCACACCGTTTGGACCCGGTGCCGGGCTCGGACCCGGTACCCTCGCAGCGGTCGCACGGGTCCAGCAACTTGAGCGTCAGTTGCTTTTCCACGCCCGTGGCGACCTCGCTCAGCGTGAGCGGGACGGTGACCTTAATGTCCCCGCCGCCGCGCGGTCCGCCGCGCGACCGGCCGCCACCGCCGAACATGTCCTCCAGTCCGCCGAATCCGCCGAAGTCGCGCATGAAAATGCCTAACGCTTCGGAGAGGTCCACGTGATGGAAGCCGCCCCCGCGGCCGCCGCGCAGGCCGGCCTCGCCGTAGCGATCGTACGCCGCCCGCTTGTCGCCATCCCCCAGCACGTCGTATGCCTCGGTGATGCCCTTGAACTGCTCCTCCGCCTCCTTCGACCCGCCGTTGCGGTCGGGGTGGTACTTCATCGCCAGTTTGCGATACGCCTGCTTGATCTCCTCGGCCGAGGAATCGCGGGAGACACCGAGTATGGAATAGAAATCTGCCATGCGAGTTCGAAGAAAGGAACGTTGCGGGCTCGCCGTTAGGCGAGGAGGTCGCTGATCAACCGCGAGGTGTGCGTGACCAACGAGACGACCTTGTCGTAGGACATGCGGGTGGGACCGATGACGCCGATCACGCCGGTCAGCGGACCGGCATGATATTCGGCCGTCACGATCGTGAAATCCGCGAACCGGGGGTCCACGTGCTCCGTGCCGATGGTGATCGAGATCCCCGGCGCCGCGCCCTGCCGCACCAGTAGCGCGCCTAACGCGTCGGGACGATCGGTGAGCGCCAGCAGCTTGCGCAACTTCTCCCCGGTGGAAAACTCCGGCTGCTCGGCCAGCACCGACGTCTGCCCCAACACCACCTGCGGATCGCTGAGCGCGTGGTTGACGTCGAGAATCTGCTCCGCCTCCTGTACGAAGATGTTGATCAGCTCGCCGGCCTTGGACTCGGTAACCTGGTCGCGCAGCCGCTCCGACAACGTCGCGCGAATCTCGCGCAGCGTGCAGCCCGCGAGCCGCTCGTTCAGGACCATGGACACTTCGGCAATGGCTTTGTCCGCGATCTCACCGGTGACCTCGACAAAAATGCTCCGCGCCGCGCCGCCGTTCAGCCGGAGCACGAGCAGCAGCCGTTCGGACGACACCTTGATGAGTTCGAGCCGCTCGAGCCGAGCATCGTCCAGGCCGGGGCCGAGTGCGATCCCAAGCTCCTGCGTGAGCACGCCCAACACCTGGGCGGCCCGCCGAAGGATGGCTTCGATGGCGGTACCGCCCCCGCCGCCAGACAACTGCTCCATGAGCGCGTCGCGCGCCTCGACGTCCACGGGCGTGAACTGCATGAGGCCGTCCACATACGTGCGGTACGCGATGTCGGTGGGAATCCGGCCGGCGGACGTGTGGGGGTGAAAAAGATACCCCTTCTCCTCCAGGTCGCTCATGGTGTTGCGAATCGTCGCCGGGGACACATCCAGCATATACCGGCGCGAAATCATGCGCGAGCCGGCCGGCTCCGCGGTCTCCACATAAGACTGGATGACGGCGGTAAGCACTCGGCGCTCTCGTTCGGTAAGCTGGGCTGATGACATGTCTAAATATATGATTTGCTTGACGTTACAGTCAAGTCCGCAGCCATCGCGTCGAGGCGGAGCCAACCGGTAGGCGTGAGCCGGACATGCCGGCCATCGAACTCTCCCCACCCTGCCTGGATCCATCGTTCGACACGATCGCACTCGGCCCTATCCATACTACCCACCGCCGCCAGATCCAATCCATCGACGGTACGCAGGCCGAGATAGATTCGTTCCGCGGTCAGGTTCTCTTCGGTCAGGACCTCTGCGCCGTCTACCGGGTCACGTCCATCGCGTACGCGCCGGCTCCATTCGGTGTATTCCCTGGCGTTCCATTTACGCGCCGCGCCATCGAACGAATGCGCGGAAGGCCCAAAGCCCGCGTACGGCACGTGGCGCCAGTAACTGGAATTGTGACGGGCCCGCTGACCGGCACGCGCGTAGTTGGACACCTCGTAGTGTTCGTATCCCTCGGCGCTGAGTGCGTTGTGCGCGGCCAGAAATTCGTGTTCGTACCGTTCATCGGGCGCCTCGGTCACGACGGCGCGATCGCGCCAGCGCGCCAACGGAGTGGCGGGCTCGACGGTGAGCCCGTAGACCGACACGTGCGCCGGCGCGAGCGCCATGACCTGCGCGAGGTCGTCGTCCCACGCCCGCCTAACGGAATCGGGCAAAGCGAAAATGAGATCGAGCGAGATGTTCTCGATCCCGGCGGCGCGCGCGGCTTCGACGCTCTGCGCGATGCGCGCGGCGTCGTGCGTGCGATGCATCCAGGCGAGCGCGCCGTCATCGAAGGATTGCGCACCGATCGACAGGCGGTTTACGCCGGCGGTGTGCCACGCGCGCGCCGACGATTCATCGATGTCGTCGGGGTTGGCTTCGATCGTTACTTCGGCGCGGTGGTCCCATGCCAAGCGATCTCTGAGTGCGGCAAGGAGCCGGGTGATACCATCGGCGCCGAGCAGGGATGGGGTGCCGCCGCCGAGGTAGAGCGTATCGATGTCCCAGGGCAACTGTTCCGGGTATCGCACCGCGACCTCGTGTGTGAGCAACGCGACATAGTCGTCCACCGGCACCGTGCGCCGGACCGCGATGGCGAAGTCGCAGTAGGAGCAGCGGCGCCGGCAGAACGGGACGTGGAGATAGATGTGGCGTGGCGGAGGGGCGATGGGCACATGGAAGTATACGCTGACCGGGGTCGTGTAGTTCATTGGCGGCGTTGGATTTCGCCGGTGAGTGCGCATGCGATCAGGCCGGCCATTTCGAGCGTGGTGACCGCGGCGAGGCATTCGCGCGCCGGCAGCTCCGATCGTACGGCGAGCAAATCGATGTCGGCCGGCCCATGTCTGAGTGCTTCCCACACGGCGTGTTCGGCGGGGGTTTGGAATGCGGGTTCAGGGCGTTTGGTGGGCGCGGCTTTGATGAGACCGAGCGCATCGTCCACGTTGGTGATGACTTGCGCGCCTTGCCCGAACAACGCGTTCGATCCGGCGCTTTGCGGGGCATCGATGGGACCAGGGACGACGGCCACGTCGCGACCGAGGTCGAGCGCGTACTGGGCGGTGATCAGGGCGCCGCTGCGCACCGGGGCTTCGGTGATAATGGTGAGCTGTGCGAGCGCGGCGATGATCCGATTGCGTTTGGGGAACGACCCGCCGTTGGCGCGTTCGCCGGGCAACTCCTCGGAGAGCAGGAGGCCTTTCGACGCGATGTCTGCGTGCAGTGCGCGGTGGGCCGATGGGTATGCGATGTCGACGCCAGTGCCGAGCACTGCCACGGTGGTCCCCGTTGCCGAGAGTGCTGCGCGGTGTGCGGCGGCATCGATCCCGCGGGCGAGGCCACTCACGATGGTGGCGCCGGCGCGCGCCAGGGTGCGTGCGATTTCCCAGGTCACGCGTTCTCCGTACGGCGTGGCGCGGCGGGTACCTACGATCGCGACGACGGGCGCGCGCAACGATTCGGGGGCACCGATCGCGAAGAGGAAGGGTGGCGAGAGCGGGCGGCTCTGCGCTCCCATGTGGTCCAGGTCGCGCAGTGTGGCGGGATATTCCGTGTCGTCGGGAAGGATCATTCTCGCTCCCGCGCGCGTGGTGCGGGCGAGCACGTCATCGGCGGCGGCGAGGGCCGCCGAGTGTCCCGTTAGGCCATCGGCCGCATCGAATGCCCGCGAAGCGGAGCCGAATCGTGCAACGAGCTCGTGATACGTGGTGACGCCGACGCTCGGTAGGAGCGAGAGCGCGAGCGCGAACCGCCGCGCGTCGGCGTCAGGGGAGTGCCGCGTCTCCGGCCCTCGCGGCGGCGCTGGTGCGGATCTCGAGCAACTTGGACCAGAGGGCGGCGAGCAGGGTGTCCAGCCCTTTTCGCGCGACGGCGCTAATGGCGTACACGCCGAAGGCGTAAGGTGCGTGGATGTCCGGCGGCTCCAGGTCGCCCAGCAGATCGATTTTCGTGAACACCACGCAGTGTGGTTTCGTGGCCAGCTCAGCGGAATAGCTGGCGATTTCGCTGCGGAGTCCATCGTACTCCGCCTGCCAGTCCATCGCGTCGACGGGGATGAGGAATGCGAGGACACGAGTGCGCTCGATGTGTCGCAGGAACTGCAGTCCCAGGCCTCGCCCTTCGTGCGCCCCTTCGATGATGCCGGGCAGGTCGGCCACCACGAACGACCGGTGGCCGGAGAGCGGGACGACCCCCAAGTTAGGCGAAAGCGTAGTGAACGGATAGTCGGCAATTTTTGGGTGCGCCGCCGAAATGACCGAGAGCAGGGTCGACTTTCCCGCGTTCGGTTGGCCGACCAGGCCTGCGTCGGCGATGAGTTTGAGCTCGAGTTCGACCCGGCGGGCCTCTCCTTCCTCACCGGGCTGCCATTCGCGCGGCGCCTGGTGGGTTGCTGTGGCGAAGAACGTATTGCCGCGTCCTCCGCGGCCGGCGCGTGCCACGACCAGCGTATCGCCGTCATTCAGCACTTCGCCCAGGACATCGCCGGTGTCCAGATCGCGTATCACGGTGCCGGGCGGCACCGGAAGGGTGATGTCCTTGCCGGAGTGGCCGGTCTTGTTGTTTCCCATCCCGTGTTCGCCGCGCTCCGCCTGGAAGCGTGTGCGGTAAGTGTAGTCCAGGAGCGTTGCCAGGTTGGAGTCCGCGCGTACGATCACGTCGCCGCCCCGTCCGCCGTCGCCGCCGTCCGGTCCGCCCATGGGGACGCGATGTTCGCGGCGGAAGGATACGCATCCCGATCCGCCCGTACCTGCCTCGACATTGATTTCGACTCGATCGATGAAGCCACTCATGATTTGCGCACCCGGGCCCAGAGCAGGCGAAAGCGGAGCCTCGCGTCGTTGGTCACGTGTGGGGCGACCAGATCCAGCACCGTATCGACCGCGTCTGGCGTCGCGCCGGCGTTGAGCGCGCCGTGCAGGTGGGCGTGGAGCTGGCGATCCTGCTCGTCTACGCCGCACACGGCCACGATGCACAATTCTCTCCGCCATAGATCCAGGGCAGGCCGGCTCAACACCTTGCCGTAGCCATCCACGATCATCCACGCATCCAGCGCCGGATGCAGCTCGCGGATGCTCCTTCGCAGCCGCTCGTACATGTCGCCGTACACCGTGGCGCACGTCGCCTCGCCGCGCGCCTCCCAGTTAGGCATGTTCCGCGGATCTGCGTCCGTATCCGACGGCGGTGGCGAGCGTCTCGAGGCGCGACGCCATTCCCGGGCCGCGTTCAGCGCTCGCGGAAAACCGACAAACAGGTACGATTGCAGAATCAACTCCTCCACCCAGGCCGGGTTCACGTTAGCTGCCAGCGTTCGGCTCAACGCCGCGCGCAGCGCTGCTTCTTCGCGAAAGGTGGCGATGGCGATCGCCAGCTCCACGAGCTCGCGGGTGTGCGTGTCGAGCGCGCCCACGGTAACAGGCACCGACTTCGCCGCTGTCATCGAAGTATTGCGTGATGGTGCGCGATCGCGCGTTCAGCTGACTGGGTGGACATCGCCCACCGTCGCCCCTCTCGTATTGATGATCGGGGTCGTGAGGAAGCTGGCCAAACTGGGCGGCAGTTCGCTGGGCAGGACGCCCAGGTGTTGCAGGGCGCGCAGCACTGCCGGATGCTGTGCCCGTGACGCGCCGTCCTCGACTTTGATCGCGATCCCCAGTCCCAAGCTCGGGATCGCCACGCTGTGCACGCCTTCCGCGCCTACCTTCGAGAGCACCCTGCCGTCCATCTCTTCCATCAGGATCGTATCGAACCGGTCCGTGCCGCCTACCAGGAAGGGTCGTGTGGTCATGGCGTGCACGACGCGCTGCGCGACATCGTCGCCGCGGTGGGCCGCGGCACCGAGCCGCGCGAACGCCAGCGCCATGGCGCGCAGCGGAGACCCGAAGGCCACCACGCCGCAGCCATCGCCCATCTGGGCCACGCGTGTCGCCGGCACCCCGCTCCACCTCGCGATCTGTTGCAGCGCGCCTTGCTGCACCGGGTGACACGGCGTCTCGTAGCCTAACGTGGGCCATCCCGCGGTGCGGGAGAGCGCGAGCATGGCGGCGTGCTTGCCCGAGCAGTTGTTGTGCAGCCGTGTGGGTGACTCCCCCGACTGCTGCAGCATCCTCGCGCCGCGTCGGGTGAGTGGATCGTGCGGGCCGCAGACCAGGTCACCTTCTTCGAGTCCTACCGCGTCGAGCATGCTGCGCGCCAGCTCGACGTGTTCCGGTTCGCCGCCGTGCGAGGCGCAGGCCAGGGCGAGTGCGTCATCGCCCCAGGCCAACTTATCGAATCCCTTGGACTCGAGAAACGTCATCACCTGGAACGGCTTGGCACACGAGCGCCACACCGTCAGGAGTTCCACGTCGCGCGCCGAGGCCACGATGGCGCCGTGCGCATCCATCACCACGGCGTGCACGCGGTGTCGAGACTCCACGATGTCGCCTCGCGTGGCGACCACATCCAGATCAAGCTGCATCAGGAACCCCTATCTCCTCTGGTGTCGCTGCCGCGGCTCGCGCGACGGCCAACACCAATCCAGCCAGGACCAGCACGCCGCCCACGAGGGTCAGCGCCGACGGCACTTCGCGGATACTCGGGATGAGCGCGGCGATGAGCGTCGCGCCCACCGGCTCGCCCAACGCCGTGACATTGACCACGTACGCTGGAAGGTACTTGAGCGCCCAGTTGAGTCCCGTGTGTCCCAGCAGCATCGGCCCCGCCGCGAGGGCGGCGAAGATCGCGTATTCGCGTCCGGGCTGCGGCAGGACCGGCGCGCGTGTCGCGATGCAGATGCCCAACAACGTGACGAAACACGCACCGTAGACCAGCGCCACGTACGGCCAGATGTCCAACGTTTGCCGGAGGCGGCGTCCGACCAGGTAATAGAGCGCGGCCGCGACGCCTCCGCCCAACGCCAGCCCATCGCCTAACAGAGCTCGGCTGCCCGCCGCGCCGCCCGCCGCCGGCCGCAGGTCGCCGAACGTCACCACGCAGGCGCCGGCCATCGCGAGCGCGATCCCGATCCACTGGCGCCCCGTCGGCGCCTCCTTGAGCCACACCACCGAGATGAGGGCGACGATCACCGGCTGGGTATTCACCAGCACCACCGATGCCGCCACCGACGTCATGTCGACCGACGCCGTCCAACTCCAGAAATGCGCCGCCAGCATGATGCCCGCGCCCAACGCCAACGCCATCCCCCGCCGGTCCAGTCGTTTCCATTGCGTCCATCCGCGTGTGGGCACGAGCACCGCGGCGATGAACGCCATCGAGAAGAAGAGCCGCCAGGTGGCGATCACCAGCGGCGTAGCGTGCGACAGGCGGATGAGCGGCGCCGCCATCGAGATGCCCACGATGGCTGCGAGGAGCACAAGGAGCATACGGGTAAGCTATCGGCTGTCTGGGGACAAAGGTATTGGCTCCCGATGTGTGACATCGTCGGGCCGACTGGGTGCGGCGCTGCATGGGCACGGCGTTGCCACTATCTTCCGACCCTATGGCTCGCCGTTCTGATCACTCCGCATCCTCCGGCCGCATGACCAAGGCGCGCATCACCGCGCTGCTCGACGCCGCGCGGGGAAAGCGCGTGACCATTGTGGGCGACGCGATGCTCGACGTGTACCTGCACGGCGATGTCGAGCGCATCTCCCCCGAGGCGCCCGTGCCCGTGGTGCGCGTGCGGGACCGGCGGTTCGCGTTGGGCGGTGCCGCCAACGTGGCACACAACGTGACCGCGCTCGGCGCGCGCGCCGAGCTCGTCTGCGTGGCCGGGAACGATCCCAGCGGCGATGTGCTGCGGCGGATGCTCGGCGCGATCAACGCCGGCGGGCGCTCGGTGGTGACTGTGGCGCGCCCCACCACCACCAAGACCCGCGTGCTCGCGCGCGTGCAGCAGGTCGTGCGGTTCGACGAGGAGGAGTGCGACGATCTTCCCGACGACGACATGAAGCGGATGCTCGCCGCCGCGCGGCGGGCCATCGACCAGGCCGACGCGCTGGTCCTGGAGGACTACAACAAGGGAGTGTTGAGCACCGCGGTGATCGAGGCCGCGATCGCGCACGCCAGGACCCGCGGCATTCCCGTGGTGGTGGATCCCAAGTACCGGAACTTCTTCAGCTATCGCGGCGCCACCATCTTCAAGCCCAACCGCCGCGAGCTCGAGGCTGCGTTAGGCGCGGCCGTCGACCTCGACCATCCCGATACCCTTCCAGCGACCCTCGGCCGGCTGGATGTCGAGCATCTCTTGCTAACGTTAGGCGAGCGCGGCATGGTGCTGGCGAGCCGCGACGGCGGTGTTTATCGGGCCTCGACCACCGCGCGCGAGGTATACGACGTGGTGGGCGCCGGGGATACCGTGACCGCGTACCTGGCGGCGATGCTCGCCGCCGGGGCGAGCGCGCGCGAGGCGGCGGACGTGGCGAACTTCGCGGCCGGGGTGGAGGTTGGAAAGTTAGGCGCGGCGACGGTGAGCAGCGAGGAGGTGTTGAAGGCGTACGACGCGTATGGGGGAGGCGAGCCGGAGCGGTGAGGCGGCCAGTCTTCGTCCGTCTGGGGAATGAGCCGCGCGGCCACGGAGACGTCACGTGACGCATCGGCGGGCAAATCACTCTGGCCACCCCGCGTAGGTCCTGGACAGATCCCATCGCCCAAGTAGGTTCAGTTATTGCGGGGCCCTTAGCTCAGCTGGTTAGAGCAGCGGACTCATAATCCGACGGTCGCAGGTTCAAATCCTGCAGGGCCCATTCCGCCATCTTCCGCAGGGTCGTCGCGAGCCAATCGACTACATGTGCCACCGCGCCGTGTTTGCGAAGCCTGTCACCCGGGGCTGACACGTTCGGCCAGACCTTCACGATCCCGTTCTCGACATCGTCGCGCAGCGGCGAGCAGAGTTCCTTGAGGTCGTCGAACAGTGCGGTGCTAACAGTGTCGGAGTGCGTTTCGTGGCGATGATTATGATATCGCGCCGCCGCTATCGCGTCGATCGCCTTGTCGAACGGACTCGTCATGCCGAACGGCGGCCCAAGCCGGCGACGTCAAACTCCAGCTGCGATGCGAGGGATTCGAGCGACGGAGGGAGCGGCAGCTTCTTGAGCACGTGGCTCTGCAGTCGCAGAAATCCATTCGCGGCCCGCTGGCAGTGGTCCCGCAGCCAATTCGCGGCGGCATCGGAGTTCAGATACTCGGCAAGTTCATCGATTCGCTCGGGTTGGGCCGGAACGATATAGTACACGGAGTGCCGGGGTACGATCGCCCCCTCGTGATCTACCACAAAAAGAGGCTTTGCCCCGATGTCCTTGCACAGCACCTTGGGACGGAGAATGTCCTTGAGAGGCGGCGTCTCGTGAAACGAATACCACGGCTTCGACCCAACGCAGTATCGACCCAGAAGGACCTCTCTCCGCGCCGGATCCCGCAGGCGATCGCCGAGTCCGCCTAACTTAGATTCAGGCAGGAGCCGTCCATCGGCGTCGTACGGGAGCAGGAGCGACCACTCGGAGGATGGCAGCTCGGTGCTGGAGATCTCCCGTCCCGCGATCGTGGGGTGCGCGAACGGGGCCAGGTCCGGAGTGAGCGCCGCCGTGCGCAGAAGAAACACCGAGTCGGCTCCCGTGGCCACTCCGCAACTGATGCGGAGCGCAACGTCCTCCAGTCGCACGACGCTCGATTTCTGGCTCGCTTCGCGAATGAACGGCATCCACGACGTCTGGTTCACCAGGGGGCGAATCAGCCGCCTTCCACCACTTCGCTCGATAACGCACGTCCCGCTCGCCGATGCGCCGCCATCTACCGTGGTGACTAACGGGTACGTAACAAGTCCTTCGAACGTCTCCTCGCTCAAGAAATGCAATTCCTCCACGCCGCGACGCGACAACAGTCGCCGGAGCGGCGATGCTGTCTCGACGTAGAGATATTTCTCAGGCGTAATGAACACGAGCCGACCGTTGGGCTTCAGCAGCCGAAGCGACTGCTCGAAGAACAGCAAGTAGAGGTCGAATCGCCCGCTGGCCGTCTCGTACGTGCGCCGATATCGACTTCGCTCCACATCAGACAGCGATGTAATGGAGACGTATGGCGGATTGCCAATCACATAGTCGAAGGTACGAAAGGTTGACGAGAGGAAATCACACGCTGTGACATCAACGCTTGCGTATTCTGCGAAGCGCTGCCGCGAGTACGCGGTGTGCACGGGATTCGAGTCGACACCAAGCATCGACGGTATCGCCCTATCGTGCCTCTGGCACCATTTGATGACGCCTGCGACGAACGCGCCGGGCCCGCAACCAGGATCGAGGATGGTAGAATCCGCGCCCGGTGGCCGCTCACGAAACAGCTTTTCGACCATGAGGTCGACAACAGGCTCGGGAGTTGGAACGAAGCCCTTCACGGTGCCTTCAGGTGACGAGGCGTAAGAAACCAACAAACGATTCGTAATTTAGCTCCACCCTCGACGCACCGCGACTCGGCGCACGTCACTTCTTCGGCTCCTTGGCCGGCAACGGCACGAGCTCCAGGCCCGTCGTCGACGAGGCCTCAGTCTTCACAATCGCTGCCTTCTCGGCCGCCCCAGGAGCGGCCGGCCTCACTCCGATATCGCCAGCCGGTGCCCCATTCGCCGGCGCGTTCGCAATAGGCGCCGCCGTCACTGCCCCCCCCCCTGCCTCCGTTTCCCGATCGAAGAAGAAATCCCAGTTCAACCAATAGTCGATCACTGTCCGGATCAACGCCCCCGCGCACATCAGACCGCCGAACGCCGCGGGATCGATCCAGCGCCACAGGGCAACGAGACTGGCTCCCGTGCCCACGTCCAACAGAAGCCACTTCAAAAGATATGGCCGGCGCTCACCGGACCGGAGCAGCGTATTGACACCCCACACCGTATCGATCGTTAGCACAACCGCCGCCGCCCAGAAAAAGTGCGTCGGGCTGTACACCGACATGCCCATACTCACGAACGCGACGCCCTCCAAAAACAGGAGGAAATAGTCGATCAACAGGTCGCGTGACGGCGGCCGCGCGCCGGACAGGTGCACGGCGTCCAGATGGCGCGTCGCACCATGGAAGAATGGAATGATGGTGATGAACAGCGCCATGAAGAGCAGAAACGGCGTGAGCGGGAAATGCGATCGCTCCGACCCCACGGCGCCACTCCCCAGCCACGGGCTCATGAACCCCTGCGCGCCTAACGTCAGGGCCAACCCGATAATGACCGCGTGGAGATGCTCCAACGCATTCACGGAGCGGCGAAGCCGTTCCGACGTGACTTGGGCGTCCATGTCTCGCCTCCCCGGGTGCGCGCGCGGTCTCCCTCCCTTGTGCTGCCGTGACCTGATCAACTCATCCGATCGCGTTCTACCTCTTCAAGGAGTTCACCATCCTGGTCAAAATACAGATACCGCATCCGGGGATGACGGTCGGCCCGCGTATGTTGGTCGAGCGCCACACGCATTCCGCCGGACAGGTGCTCTCCGGGTCGGAGGCAGAACCATATCTCTTGCGCAAGATCGGTCCACGCCAACCCGCAGCCGATGCCCATGGCTCGCTGCTCGTCGTTCTCGTCGTCAAGGAACTGCGGGAAAAAGAGATGCATCGCGTACGGATTCCGCTCCTGTCGAACGGCGTATCGACACACGTTGCGCGCGAACTCGTCGTTTAGCCTTCGGTCACCCCTGTACGGGGACTCTATTGCAACCCGGGGCCAATACACTGGATCCATCGCTCTCCTCCTCGCCGTCCAGAACACGCGCTCCGGATGCGTGGACGCCCCGTACCAGGAATCAGTACGGGGCGTTGCGAAACGCGTTCGCACAAACGACAATGTGCGATCCCTGCTCTACCTGAACAACTTCAGCGCGTCCACCACTACGTGGTACACCCCCCACAATCCCGGTATCCCCACCCAGCACCACGACAGCCAGAGCTTCAACGTTTCGCCGCCGCTCTGCGCGGCAGCCGCACGATCCCCCAGTGGGTCAGCCATTGATCCCTCCCGCCAACTCGGCGCTCGTACGCGGCATGGCCGGCGTGCCATCGGCATTCATCTCGCCCGCATAGTAGTGCTTCGGATTCACCGCCCGCACGCACAGGTTGCAAATGAGGCCCACCAACAAGAGACACGCCATCAGATACATCGTAAGCGAGTACGCATCGGCCTTGGCCACCCCGTGGTCGATCTCGTACTCGCGGATGTAGTTCACGAGCACCGGGCCGAAGATCCCCGCCGCCGACCACGCCGTGAGGATGCGCCCGTGGATCGCGCCCACCTGCATCGTGCCGTACAGGTCCTTGAGGTAGGCGGGAATGGTCGAGAAGCCGCCGCCGTACATCGACAGGATGATCACGAACGCGATCACGAACAGCAACACGCTGTTCAGCTCGCGCGTGTGCGGCACGAACGCGTACAGCGCCATGCCTAACACAAAAAATGTCGTGTACGTCGCCTTGCGTCCGATCACGTCGGACAGCGATGCCCACCCGAAACGGCCCGTCATGTTGGCCAGACTGAGCAGCGCGACAAATCCGGCCGCGGCCGCGGGCCGGCTGCCCTTGAAGAAGATCTCCTGGATCATCGGCGACGCCTGTCCGATCACGCCGATCCCCGCCGTCACGTTCAAGCAGAGCACCCACCACAACAGCCAGAACTGCGGCGTGCGCATGGCCTCGTTCACGTCCACGTTGGCCGTGGTCACCAGCTTCGGCGGCGTGATGGGCGGCGACCACCCCGCCGGGCGCCAGCCCGGACGCGGAAGCCTAACGGTGAAGACGCCGAACATCATGAAGATGAAATACAACACCGCCAACGACACGAACGCCGGCGCGACACCCTGCGAGGTGGGCGACCGAAAATGGTTCATGAGCGCCACCGACAGCGGCGACGCGATCATCGCCCCGCCACCAAACCCCATGATCGCCATCCCGGTCGCCATGCCCGGCCGGTCGGGAAACCACTTGATGAGCGTCGACACGGGCGAGATGTAACCGAGTCCGAGCCCGAACCCGCCCAACACCCCGTAGCCAAGCAGCAGGATCGGGAAGCTGTGCATCTTGATCCCCAATGCCCCGACGAGAAATCCGCCGCTGAAGCAGCACGCCGCTGCGAACATCGCCCGGCGCGGCCCCACTTTCTCAAGCCAATGCCCGAAGAGCGCCGCCGATACGCCGAGGAACACGATCGCAATGCTGAACACCCATCCGATCGTGCTCAGCTTCCATCCCTCCTGCTTGTTCAACGGAAGGTTGAAAACGCTGAAGGCGTATGCCTGGCCGATGGCCAGGTGAATGGCCAGCGCGGCCGTCGGGATGCGCCACCGGTTGTATCCGGAGTGCGCGAAGGTGCGTTCTCGCTCGAGGAAGGAGAACACCGCCATTGAGGAACCTCCAGCGTTGGGCGTGAGCAGCCAAATCGCGGAGCAGAGCGGGCTCTACACACCCGCGCTCGCGAGCGACTAGACACTACAGCGGAGGACGCGCCTTCGCCACTACCAAGCGCACTCGGCCCTGGTCGCGACCGCGTTTACATGCCCCCGTTCTAGTGAAGCGGCCATTTCGTTTTGCCCTGCGAGTTGAGATAGTCGTTCCACTGCGACATCAGGAATCCGGCCGCGCCGTCGCCGTACTTGGCCGCCAGCCACCGCAAGTAAAACTTGCCCGTGAGGCGACGACGGATTCTCTCTCCGTTCCTTCCGGTGAGCGTAACCGGCTTGGGCGACCGATCCATCTTCTGGACCTGCGCGTAGGCCTTGTCGCACCCGTCCTTCTCCCCTTCATGCCACTTGTCCTGAAACGCTGTTGGCTGCGCAGTCCAGTTGGCGTCGTGTGGCCGCGGGCGCGGAATCGGCGGCCAGGTGGATTCGTCTGCTTTGTCGAGTGCGCGATTCAGGTAGGCGTTGGCCATGTCCTGCATGGCGGTGTTGAAGCCGAGGATCTGCCCGTTCTGATACGCGAGCTGGTCGCCGCTCGCGTACGCAACGGGCAGCGCGGCCAGCGTGTCAATGATCGACACGGCCATGTCGACGACCGGCAGCATGTCGCCGAGCGTGAGGGAGATGATCCACGAGGTGATGTCGAGCCCCTGTCCGATCTGCGGGAGGAGAAAGTCTGTCAGTTCCGGCAGCTTCATATCGACCATCACGTCGCGGTCCGTTGGCGGAGCGGTGCGGTCCCACACCTTGACCCACACGGCGCGCCAGAGTGGGTTCTCCTGGCTGTCACGCGCCCCCCAGTGGAGCGCGAGATCCTTGCCTTCCCAGCTGACCGTGCGTATTCCAGCGTCCAAGCGCCGCGCCGTGTCGAGGTCGAGGACGGCCGACGATCGAACCGAGGATGAGGGCGCGAACGGATTGTGCGTGCGATAGGCCATCCCTTGCACGATGCGTGTGGTCACCGCATTAGCGCGGCGGCGCGACAGCTCGAGATTCCACGCCCGGTCGCCGGTCGTGCTGGCCAGTCCGAGTACCGTCGCCGTGCACCCGTTCTCGAGCCAGTTGCAGACTCTGTACGACAGGACTCCGCCGTGCCCTTCCTTCACCGCCGAGCCATTGATGTCGAAATTGTAGAGGCACACGGAGAACACATCCGCCGTGTCGATCACCGCCTTGTACATCCCTGGTCCGGTAGGGTACACCCGCATCGCGCACCTCGTGTGCTCACCTGCTGCCTGGGCCGATTCGTGGCCGCCACTACCATAGGTCTCGGCGGCCCGTTAAGCTAACCAGACGCATGGTAATCGTCTGGCCATGGGTCGCGTAGCTCAGCTGGTTAGAGCGCTGGTCTCACATACCAGAGGTCCGGGGTTCGAGTCCCTGCGCGACCATTGCGGTTCCCTCCATTGCCTGTGCACGCGTGCTGTCGCGGTACGCCCGCGCGGCGGCCGACGATGGATCAGTTTGCCGCCTGGAGCGCGCTAGGCACGAAGCGCACCTGCCCGCTCGCCTCGCACCGCGGAGCGATGGATGATGACGGCATCGGTCTTTGTCGGCACCAGCCTTGATGGCTTCATAGCGCGACCGGGCGGCGAGCTCGACTGGCTCCCGGCAGGCGGCGGGGAACCCCACGGCTACGACGAGTTCATCGCCGGCGTCGACGCGATCGTGATCGGCCGCAACACGTTCGAAACGGTGCTCACGTTTGGGGCGTGGCCTTACGGTGACAAGCGCGTCGTGGTCCTGAGTCACCACCAACTCGACCTGTCCTTGGCCGGCGCCGCCGTTGTCGAACAGATGGCCGGTCCTCCAGCCGACATCGTGTCGCGACTCGCGGCGAGCGGCGCCCACCGCCTCTACGTCGACGGCGGAATCACCATTCAGGAGTTTCTGCGCGCGGGACTCATTCAACGTCTCATTGTCACGCGCGTGCCTGTGCTCATTGGAGCGGGCATTCCCCTCTTCGGCACCCTTCCGCACGACATCCGTCTTCGACACGTCACGACTCGCCACTTTCCAAGCGGCCTGGTGCAAACCGAGTATCAGGTGCTCGCCTAACGGCATGCGGCGAACGGGAGCGGTCGATTCCCGCGTCACGCATCGGCGCGCCTGACGATCTGTCCCTCCGCCTCGTACCGCTCGCCGCACGCGGCGCACTGCACCATGGTCCGCACCGCGACGCGCGCCGGCAGCGGGAGCCTTTCCCCGCACTGACACACCCATCCGCTCACGCGTGCCGGGACGCCCACCACCAGCGCATACGCCGGCACCTCTCGCGTCACCACGGCCCCGGCCCCGACGAATGCAAACTCGCCTAACGTGTTGCCGCACACCACGGTCGCATTGGCGCCAATGGATGCCCCGCGCCGCACGAGCGTCTCCCGATACTCGTGTTTGCGCGACACGTGGCTGCGTGGATTGATGACGTTGGTGAACACCATCGACGGCCCGAGAAACACGTCGTCCTCGCACCGCACGCCTTCGTACAGACTCACGTTGTTTTGGACTTTCACGTTGCAGCCAAGCGTGACCCGCGGCATCACGACCACGTTCTGGCCCAGACTGCACCGCTCACCGATCACGGCGCCCGACATCACGTGGCAGAAATGCCAGATGATCGTGCCCGCACCCACTATCGCGCCCTCGTCCACGTAGCTCGATTCGTGTGCCCGCGCGCCGCCCGGCAGGTCGCGCATCTGGCTCACGAGCGACGACCGCCGCTGGTCTCGTGGTCGGGCGGAAACGCGCGCAACGGCAGCGCAATCTCGCGCTCGGCGCGCGCGGACTCGTAGATCCCCAGAATGAGCTCGAGCGATTTCCGCCCTTCCCGTCCATCGGTGTCGGGCGCCGAATCGCCGCGCAACACGTTCACCACGTTCTCGTAGTATGGCTTGTGTCCCGACCCGTACACCGACAGCGGGTTCGGCGCGCCGCGCAGGAGCTCGGCCTCGCGATCGATGTCGTGATAGATGGCGAACTCCCACGTCTCGATCCGGTTGAGCGCCGTGCCGCCCACCTTCACACTCCCCTGCTCGCCGATGATGGTCACCGACCCTTCGAGATTGCGCGGGTACGCGAGCATTGTGACTTCGATCGTGCCTAACGCACCGCTCCGGAACCGAAGGATCGCCACCCCGGTGTCCTCGCTCTCGATGCGGCGCGCGAGCGTTGCGGTCTTGGCGGACACCGACTCAACAGGGCCGACGAGCCACTGGATCATATCCACGTAGTGGCTCGCCTGATTCATGAACGCGCCGCCGTCAAACTCCCACGTGCCGCGCCACGGCGCCATGTCGTAGTACGACTGTGGCCGCTGCCAGCGCACCGTCGTGTTGGCCAGATAGATCCGCCCGAACCGCCCGAGATCGATGGACCGCTTGAGCAGTTGAATGGCGGGATTGAGCCGGTTCTGCTTCACCACGAACAGGTAGACGCCCGCCTGATCGCAGGCGTACACGAGCGCATCGGCTTCCTCGAGCCGCGTGGCGATGGGCTTCTCGCAGATCACGTGCGCGCCGGCTTTGGCGGCCATGATGCCGTGCCGCGGATGCAACCCGCTCGGCGTGCACACGGCCACGATATCGGCAGGCGCCTCGGCCAACATGGTCGCCAGATTGGTGTAGAACGGGACGCTCATCTTCTCGCCCGCCTGGCGCGCCCGCTCCGCAACCTCGTCGCATACCGCGACTAACCGGAGCGCCGGCATGGCGGCGATGGCCTCGAAATGGCGCTCGCTGATCCGTCCACATCCCACGAGCGCGATGCGAAACGGGCGCTGGCCCCCATCCCCCGCTGCCTTGACGCTCATATCTCTTCGCCTCAGCTCCGCGCCACCGCCGGCTCCGGACGGCGCGCCGGAGCCGGCGCACCGTTGGCGTTCCGCGTATCGATGACGATCGATGCCAATCGGCCCACCCGCTTGTAATCGATGCTCGAATGATCCGTGACGATCATCACGGCGTCCGCGCTCCGCAGCGCTTCGTCGGTGAGCGGCGCCGATCGCCCGACGGCGCCCGCCGGAGTATGACCATCCTCGACGATCTCGGGAATGTAGGGATCGTGATACTGGACCTTCACCCCTTTCCGGACCAGCAGATCCAGGACGTCGAGCGCCGGCGATTCACGCAGGTCGTCGACGTCCTTCTTGTACGCCACCCCGATCACCAAAACCCGCGCCCCGCGCATCGGTTTGCCGACGTCGTTGAGCGCATCGGCCACCTTCCCCACCCAGAACGCCGGCATCTCGGTGTTGATCTCGCCCGCTAGCTCGATCATCCGCGTCTTGTAGTGGAGCGTGCGCATCTTCCACGCGAGATAGTGGGGATCCAGGGGAATACAGTGCCCGCCCAGTCCCGGGCCGGGCGTGAACTTCATGAAGCCGAACGGCTTCGTGCTCGCGGCGTCGATCACTTCCCACACGCTCACGCCTAACTTGTCGCAGATCATCGCCATCTCGTTCACGAGGCCGATGTTGATCATGCGAAAGGTGTTTTCGAGCAGCTTGGTGAGCTCGGCGGCTTCGGGGGAGCTCACCGGTACCACCTCGTCGATGAACAGCTCGTACACCTGCTTCCCCAGCTGCGTGCAGCCGGGCGTGATGCCGCCTAACACCTTGGGCGTATTCTTGGTGTGCCAGCGCGCGTTGCCGGGGTCCACACGCTCGGGAGAGAAGCAAAGAAAGAAATCTTCCCCCACCGTGAAGCCCTGCTTCTCGAACGTGGGCAGCAACACTTCACGCGTCGTGCCCGGATACGTGGTCGACTCGAGGACGATCAACTGTCCGGGCCGCAGCGCCTCGGCCACTGCTTCGGTGGCGGTAACCACAAACGACATGTCCGGGTCCTTCGTCTTGCCTAACGGGGTAGGAACACAGATGGAGATGACGTCGCACTCGGCAAGGCGCCGCATGTCCAGCGTAGCCTCGAGCAGGCCGGCGCGCCGCAACGCGGACACGTCCTTCGCGGCCACATCCTTGATGTGGCTCCCCCCCGCCTGCACCAGCTCCACGACACGCTGCGATTTCTCCACGCCCACCACCCGCAGCCCCGCCTTCCCCATTTCCACGGCCAGCGGAAGTCCCACGTAGCCGAGTCCGACTACGCCACACACCACCTGCCGTTTGGCGATCTTGTCCGACAGCGCCTCGAAAGTACTCATGAGCGGCAGTTGACCAGTTGAGGAGGACCCGATGTCACGCGCCGCGCGGTGGCAACTGCACCCCGCGGCGCGGTTTCGTAGAGGCGTGCATGTCCCGGACGCCGGACAACAATGCACCGTAACCCGGAGGGCGTTTGAACAGTCATTCTCCTGTACCGCCGGCGCCCAAACCCGGCAACGTCCTCGCCGCGCACGAATGTTCTCGTGCATGCCGGCCAATCGCTCGAACATAACCGAAGCTCAGTGACCGTTCAAGCGAAGAGCTACCCCCTCCCCCTCGCATCGCCGGCCCTGGACACGCTCGTGCCCTGTGCCCACGGCTACGGCTGCCCGCTCGGCGTCGACGTGCCCGCCCTCACCGCGGCGATCGAGCGCCGCGACCGCGAGTCCGCGTGGCGCTTGGCGCGCAGCGCAAACCCGTTTGCCAGCACCTGTGGTCACGGCTGCCATGCCCCGTGCGAGCACAGTTGCCGCCGACGATACTTTGGCGCGCCCGTAGCCATCGCGACGCTCGAGGCCCACGCTGCTGCGTTTCAACCGCCACGGCTGGTCACCGGCCACGGTCCCTGCACTTCCGCTCACGATGCGCGCTCGGTAGCGGGTTTGGTTGGCCTCACTCCCGAGGCGGCTATTCGAGCACCGCGCGCCAACACCCGAGTGGCCGTCGTCGGCGCCGGCGCGGCCGGCCTGGGTTGCGCACACGACCTGGTACTCCTCGGACATCGCTGCACGGTGTTCGACGCCGCCGACGAGCCGGGAGGATTGCTGACGGCCGCTCTCCCCGCGTTTCGCTTTTCGGTGGCCAGCGCGCGAGCCGAATGTGCCGCTGTGCTGAGTATGGGCATCGAGTTCCAGGGACGCTATGCGATCCAAGGCACCGGCGATCTCCGCGCCCTTCTGGCCGGTGAGTTCGACGCGGTGTTCCTTGCCGTGGGTGCCTCCGCGCCACGTGCGTCCATGTTCCCCGATCGGCCCGAACATCCGCAGGTGGTGGACGCGCTGCACGTGCTCGAGACCGATGAGCCGCTCGGCGGAACGATCGTCGTTGCGGGCGACGGAGATCTCGCGCTCGATGCCGCGCGTCTGATCGTGCGCCGTGCGGCGCGCGATGAACGCACGCTGCCGCACGTGCACCTCGTGCTCGAGCACGAGCTGGAAGATGCGATTGTCTCCGCACCGTGGATCGCGGCCGCACGCAACGAAGGCATCGTCATACACGCCGGATGGACCGCGCGCGACTGGCTCGCCGATGAAAGCGGGATGTTGAGTGGCGTCGAGATCGCGCGTCCCGCGGATCGTGCGGCGAAGATATTGGCGTGCGACGCAGTGGTCACAGCCGGCGCGCGGGCCCCCGACGCCCAGCGCTTTGCTCCTGATCTGGCCCTCGATGGCAACGGGTTGATCGTCGCGGATGCCGAGACGATGCAGACGTCGATGTTCGGCGTGTGGGCCGGTGGGGCGTGTGCTTTCGGCCACCGCTCCGTGGCGCACGCCACCGCCGACGGCAAGCGTGCCGCGTGGGACATCCACGGCGCACTGACGGGGCATCCGGTGCGGGTCGCGATCGCGTCGGCCTGGGTCGAGGCGGATGACTGGGACGGCGCGCGCGCGGCCCGCTCGTTAGGCACGCCCCCGCTCGACGGGATAGTGCACGCGCCGCCGGCAATCGATCCGTTCTCGGCCGCCGCTTCGCGCGCCGCGGCCGACATGGCGCGCGAAGCGATACGGTGCCTCGACTGCACCGTGCTGCCGGTGGTGGACGAGGCATGCACGTCGTGCGGAAAGTGCGTCAGCGCGTGTCCCGTGGGCGCGTTTCAGATGCAGCCCGGTCCGCCGAAGCAGCTGCGCCTTGACCCCGACCTGTGCACGCGCTGCGGCATCTGCGTGCCCAGGTGCCCCGAGGGCGCCATCACCATGCTGCGCGCCGTCTGGGAGCAGCGCCTCACCGATGCGCCCGAGCCCGTGCTCGCGCCCGACGCCGACCCGTACGATATGCCGGAGTACCCGACCGTGCAGCGCCCGACCCCCGTAGGTTAGGCGGTCGATACCACCGCACCCTGCCGCTCCAGTCGTGCCGCGGTCACGGCATCCACGCGCGCCGTCACGATCCACTCGTCCCCTTCAGCGCGCTGCTCGATCACCACGCCGTGCTGGTGCAGCTCGGCCAGCAATTTTCCATCGGAGAGCGGCAGCCGTACGTGGATCAGCGGCCGTTCACGACGGGTCGCGGCGAGGAGCGCGCGCCGCAACGGCTCCAGCCCGTCATCGGCCACGGCCGATACGAACACGGAGTTGGGCACGAGCGCCGACACCCGGTGCTCCAGCGCGATCAGCTCCTCGTGAGGCAGACGGTCGATCTTGTTGAACACGTGAAGCACCGGCCGCTCCTGCAATTCCAGATCCGTGAGCACGCCATCCACCACCCGCCGCTGTTCCTCCCACGCCGGATGACTGGCATCGAGTACGTGGAGCAGCAGGTCGGCCTCGCCCACCTCTTCCAGTGTGGCGCGAAACGACGCCACGAGATGGTGCGGCAGTTTTCGAATGAAGCCGACCGTGTCGGTGAGCAGCACGTGCGTGCCATCGGCCAGCTGCACGGAGCGCGTGAGCGGGTCGAGCGTGGCGAACAACCGATTCTCCACGAAGACCTCGCGATCGCCTGCCAGCGCGCGCAGAATCGACGACTTGCCGACGTTGGTATACCCCACCAGCGCCGCACGAAACTCGCTCCGACGTCCCTGTCGCTGCACGACACGCGCTTTCTGCACGTCCGCCAGTCGGTCGCGCAGCACGCGGATGCGGTTGCCAATGAGCCGGCGGTCCGTCTCGAGCTGTGTTTCGCCCGGGCCCCGCATGCCGATGCCGCCGCGAAACTTCTCCAAGTGCGTCCACATCCGCGTGAGCCGCGGCAGCATATACTCGAGCTGCGCCAATTCGACTTGCAGTCGCGCTTCGCTCGTCCGCGCCCGCGTCGCGAAGATGTCGAGGATCAGCTCCGCGCGGTCCATTACCCGCCTCCCCGTCAACTCCTCGATATTGCGCCCCTGCGCCGGCGTCAGCTCGTCATCGAAGATGAGCAGGCTCGCGCCGGTTCGCTCGATTTCGGCGCCAAGCTCGTCCAACTTCCCCTTCCCCAGGTACGTCGCGGGATTGGGTCGTTCCAGAAACTGCGTGACTTCACCAACCACCTGCGCGCCGGCCGTATCAGCCAGCTCGGCGAGCTCGGCGAGATGCTCGGCGAGCTGGTACCGCGCGCCGGATCGCTTGGGCGGCGCGCCCACGAGCAGGGCGCGTTCGACGGGTGGAGTGAGGGAGATCGGATCGCGCGAGATGATGAACTCCTGGTTTAGTGGCCGGGCCCGCCCAAGGTCGAGAACCGGCCCGTTCGATCGTACGGGAGCGTGAACGTGCCTAACGATGAGCCAACCGTCATGTCGCCCAGGATCCGATAGGTCACGGTTCCCGTGCCGATCAACTCTCGGCCCAACGCACCAACCCCCGCCCACGTGAACTTCAACGGGAGATGGACCTCGGTGGAGTCCCCGCCACCAATGCTCGCGGGCACATCCGTGGCACCGTTGCCCAACGCGACGGTGTCCACGTACACGCGGTACGTCATGCGCGTAGCGTTGAGGTCGTAGTGGTTGGGGTTATAGACGCCCACGACCACGTCCACCGAGCCGCCGTTCAGCCCGACGCCGTTCACGTGGACGTCCCTGAGGCTGACGATAGGATTCTGGAACGCACCACGGCCCAACGTCGCGCATCCGACGAGCACGGCGGCCACGATCGATGGCGCCACGAACCTTCGCATCCGCGTCCTCCGCATGTCAGGGCTGCGCATCATCACGTGCCTTGTGCTTCAACTCCGCCCACCACGCCAGGCGCTTGGCGATGTCGCGCTCGAAGCCGAAGCGCCCGGGCTGGTAAAGCACCGTGTCGCGCAGGCGTTCTGGAAGATACTCTTGCGGGAGGTACGCGTCGGGGTCGTCATGCGCATATTGATACCCCTTCCCATACCCCAGTTCCTTCATGAGCGGCGTCGGCGCGTTGCGGATGTGGAGCGGCACCGGTTCCGCCGGCGTGTCCCGCGCGGCCGCCAGCGCCGCGCCCAACGCGGCCTTGGCGCTGTTGGACTTGGGCGCAGTGGCGAGATAGATCGTCATTTCGGCGAGCGGCAAGTACCCTTCCGGAGCGCCGAGCATGTGATACGCGTCGCGCGCCGCCACGGCCAGTTGCAGCGCGTTGGGATCGGCGAGCCCCACATCCTCCGCGGCCATCGCGATCGCCCGGCGAAAGATGGTCATCGGATCCTCGCCCCCTTCGAGCATGCGCGCCATCCAATATAACGCGCCCTGCGGATCACTTCCCCGCAGTGACTTGTGATACGCCGACAAGAGGTTGAAATGCTCCTCGCCCGCCTTGTCGTGGCGCGCGAAGCGAAGCTGCATGGCCTCGCGCGCCACGGCGGCGGTGATGCGTCCGTTCGGGCCCACGTGCGACGCCGCGGCTTCGACCGCCGTCAGCGCGCGCCGCGCGTCGCCGTCCGCTTCGGTGGCGATGAGCAGCGCGGCATCATCGTCCATCGTTAGCTGCAGCGCGCCCAGTCCGTGCTCGCGGTGCGCAACGGCGCGAACGATGACGGCCGCGATGGACTCGGGCGTGAGCGGGCGCAGCACGAACACCCGCGACCGCGACAACAGCGCGCCGTTGATCTCGAACGATGGATTCTCCGTCGTGGCACCCACGAGCGTGATCGTTCCGCGCTCCACGTGCGGGAGAAACGCATCCTGCTGCGCGGTATTGAGCCTATGGATTTCGTCGACGAACAAGATGGTGCCGCGACCCGTGGTCGCGAGACGATCCTCGGCTTCCGCGACGATCTCGCGCACGCGCGGCACACCCTCCGTCACCGCCGAGAACGGAACGAACGCGCGGTCTGTGTACTGGGCGATCAAGAGCGCGAGCGTGGTCTTGCCCGTTCCCGGCGGACCCCAGAAAATCATTGAGCCCACGGTTCCCGATTCGATGGCCGTGCGCAGCGCCGACCCGGGCCCGAGTAGTTGCTCCTGCCCAACGACATCATCGAGCCTACGCGGGCGCATGCGCGTCGCAAGGGGCTGCGCGCTCTCGGGCGGCGTGAAGAGCGACGGGTCGGCGCGCCCGCGCGACGGGCGTCCCGCGCGTCCAGCCACGTTCAGACGCTCACTGCTGAGCGCGCAAGAAAATACAATCCGCACCCCACAAAGAACGCGAGTTGCAACCGCCACTCGTGCTTCCCCTGAAACTCCGGTACCAGATTGGACGCGCCGACGTACAACGTCACTCCAGCCGACAGGCCAAGCCCATAGTCCGCGAGCACACCGAGATTATCGGTGAGCAGCGCACCGGCCACCGTGGCCACGCCCAACGCAACGCCGGCGTAGAGCGCCCGACGGCGCCCTGCTCCCGCCGCCAGGAAGAGGCTCGAAATCGCGAGACCCTCAGGAAGCTTGTGCAAGACGATCGCCACGAACACCAGCGTCCCCAACGAACGACTCACCATGAACGCCGACGCGATCGCGACGCCATCCACGAACGTATGCAACAACAGTCCGACCAATGCCGACACGCTCACCGACCGGGATACCTGGTGTGTCTCTTCGCCGAAATGAAAATGCGGCGCCAGCGTATGCTGCGTGAAGTGCACCAGGAGATAACCCATCAGCGCGGCGATCGCACCGCGATGTCCGGTGCGCGCGATGGCCTGGGGAAAGATATCGGTGAGCGACACCGAGATCATGAATCCTGCCGCGATCGCGACGAGCGCCTCCAGCACCGCGACGCTCCAGCGAACGCGCCACGTGACCGCGGCGGCGCCAAGTACGTTGGCTAGCGCCGCCACCACGGCATACACGATGACCGTGTGACTCACGCGGCCGTGAGCCGGAGCGACGTCGTAAGCTGCGCCAACGCGTCAGTGAGCTCGGGGGCATCGGCAAACTCTCGACGAATACCGCGCCAGCTCTTGGTGCGCACCAACCGCCGCTCCTCGAACCCCTTCCCCTTCAAGATGTACAGCCATTGATCGGTGCGCGCATAGATGAACATCTCGAGCATCTGATTGATCGTGATCTGGTCTTCGCTCGTATATACGGAGATTTCCACGCCGCCGTTCGACGCCAACGGCGTCTTGAGCCGCGACAACGCGTCGCGCACGTCCGGAAGGGCGAGACTCTCTCCCTTCCACGCGTGGCCGCTGCGCGCATCCGTGATCGCGACATCCACGGCCGGCGGCAGATGCTCCAGCAACGCGATGAACAGATCCACTACACGCTCGGCGTTCGCCACCAGATGCGCCGTGTAGTAGTCGTCATCGTGCGAGAAGGCAAAGCCATCGGCCGCGGAGCGGAATCGGCCCCACACCGAGGATTCTGGCTGCCGGCCACGAAAGAACATTCTGTCGCCTCTCCGGTTGCTCAGAGCTCGCGCACGATAGCTGCCGCGCGGGCGAGGAGCTGGTCTCGCACGTTGCGCGCCGGATCTTCGAGCACAAAATCGAGCAGCCGCGACAGCACGACCTTCATCGACGGGCCCGCGACGATGCCGGCGGACTGCAAGTCATGACCATCCACAGCCAGGTCGCCCACTTCCACGGGATCACGGAACGCAACGCGCATCGCGCGCCGGTAGGCCGACGCCAGCACTCGTGCATCGGGGGCCGGGAGGCCGAGGGCGGCGCTCGCGGCCGCACGCGCCGCGGCCAGCCGCCAGACCGAGCGCGCCCGCGTTCGTCCAGTAATGCCCGCCCACCGCCGCAATACCGTGTCCGTCGGTGGGGCATACGCCGTCAGCGCGACAAGCATCTCGCTATGCAGCGCGTCCCACCCGCGCAGCACGGAGCCTACCCAGGCCACATCCTTGTTCGAGAAACGCAGGTCGCGCAGCGCTCGTTCCGCATCGCGCGGCGACAGCTCGGCGAACAAGGCGATCAGACGTTGCATCGCGCGATCGGATCGCGTATTCGCCGGCGGCGGAATGGCTTCGAGCGACAACAGCGTGCCCTCGCTGATGTTCGCGAGTGCCGGGACGAGCGACGCGAAGGCGCCGCTGTCCCGCCACAAGCGCATCGCGCGTCCCACGCGCCCAACTTGCTGCAGCGTTTTTTCGATTTCCTGTTTCACGCGTTCGCGCGACAGGCGGCCGAGGTGCGGCGCGCTGTCCAGCACGGCGCGCCACGTGGGTGGGTCGATCTCGAAATCGAATCGCGCCGCGAAGCGCAATGCGCGCAGGGCGCGCAACCGGTCCTCGCGCATCCGGTCGCCCGGTGTGCCCACGGCGCGCACCACCCGGCGCGCCAGGTCCTCGCGCCCGTGATGCGGATCATATACGCGCTCGCCCAACGGATCGTAGGCGATCGCGTTGATGGTAAAATCGCGGCGGGCGAGGTCTTCGTCCAACGAGGCTCCGAACTCCACCACCGCGTGCCGCCCATCGGTTTTCACGTCGCGGCGAAAGGTCGTGACTTCGTGCATCGTGTTGTCGGCGTCCAGCACGCCCACCGTGCCGAATTCAATGCCCACGGGCACGGTGCGCTTGAAGAGTGCACGCACCTGTGGCGGCGTGGCCGCCGTGGCGAGGTCCCAGTCCAGGTGCGCGTAGCCCAGCAGCGCATCGCGCACGGCCCCGCCCACGCACCACGTCTCGAAGCCGGCATCGCGCAGGGTACGCGCGATCCCTACTACCAGCGGCGGCGGCGCCAATCGCGCCTGTGCCGCATCGCTCGCACGCGCCGGAGTCATGGTTTCGCCTAACCCTCGAACAGCTGGCGGATGCCCGGCAGATCCATCCCCGACCCGAGGGCGAGCATGAGATCCAAACGGGCCTGCGTTGGGCGGCGTCCGGGCGCGAGGAGGGCTCCCGCCTCGATCAGGCGGCGAGCGCCTCCGGGATACCCGTACGTGGGGCCCACCCGTCCGCGCTGCGCGCGTGACACGATCACGACCGGCTTCCCGTCGGACACCCACCGCTCGATCCCGGGCACCATCGCCGGCGGCACGTTCCCGCGTCCCATTGCCGCCACCACAACGCCGCGCGCAGTCTCGCGCGACGCGTCAAGGAGGCGCGCATCGGTGCCCGCCGCCGCATACACCAGGTCCACCGGCGTCGCGGGTTCGACTGGCATGAGCGGCGCCGACTGCGGCGGCAGCGCGCGGCGAAAAATCACCACGCCATCGTCGATCACGGCCACCGGTCCAACGCCCGGGCTCTCGAACGCGTCGAGCATGTGCGTGTGTGCCTTGGTCACGTCGATCCCGGCAAAGACGCGTCCCGACATCACCACCAGCGAGCCGTATGGCGCCGCCTCTCCGGTCGCCGCCACGCGCACGGCATCGAGCAGATTTGCCGGGCCGTCCCATCCCAGATCGCTCGCCGCTCGCATGGCGCCGGTGAACACCACCGGCTTGGGCGTCGCGAGCGAACGCGACACGAGATACGCGCTCTCCTCCATGGAATCGGTGCCGTGCGTGACCACGACGCCGCTGACGCCGGCGCGCGCGAGGTGCTCCGCAATCCGGTTGCGCAGCGCCCACATCCGCTCGATGGTCATGTGCGGCCCGGGAAAGGCGCCCCAGTCCTCGGCCTCGACTCGGGCAACCCGCTCGATACCTCGTGTGGCGTCCAGAATCTCCCGTCCCGACAGCGCCGGCACGGCGCCCCCGGCGGCGGGATCGTGCCGCATCGAGATCGTTCCGCCGGTGAACAGGATCACGATCATGGGTGCACTCGATCCGGCGCGCCGGCCTCGCCTAACCACACAACACGCTGCCGCCGTTCACATTCAGAATCTCTCCCGTGATGTGGCGCGCCAGGTCCGAGCACAGGAACACGATCGGGGCGGCGATGTCCCGCGGCGTCGCGACGCGGCCGAGGGGGATGGTGGCGGCAATGCGCTCGCGCCCGCCGTCGGCGAACGCACCGGTACACATTTCTGTATCGACCCAGCCCGGCGCGACGCTGTTCACCGTCACCTCGCGCGGCGCCAATTCCACGGCCAACGATTTCACCAGCGCGATCATCGCCCCCTTGGAGGCCGCGTAGTCGGCATGGAGCGCCTCGCCACGTTGACCGGCGGTGCTCGACACGAGTACGATCCTCCCCCCCCGCCCAACCAACCGCGCCGCGGCGCGCGTCGTGTAGAACATCGCGGCCACGTTCTGGGCCATCGTCAGCTCCCAACGCGCGTCCTCCATCTCGCGCAGCGGCACGTCTTCGTTAGGCCAGATCCCGGCGTTCCCCACAAAGATGTCGATCCCGCCAAACTCCCGTTCGGCACGATCGAACAACGCCTCCGCCCCGTCGCCCGTGGCGATGTTGGTCGCGAACGCGAATGCCCGCACACCGCGCGCGGCTAGTTGCTTGACCACCGCCGCCGCGTCCCGCTCGCGGCTCCGGTAGCCGATGCCGACGTCGGCGCCGCACTCCGCGAGCAGCAGCGCCGTGGCCGCGCCGATGCCGCGCGACCCGCCGCTCACCAGCGCCCGCCGCCCACGCA
Organism: Gemmatimonadaceae bacterium; assembly: GCA_025450035.1. GTDB lineage: Bacteria > Gemmatimonadota > Gemmatimonadetes > Gemmatimonadales > Gemmatimonadaceae > JADGGM01. The sequence goes on along the minus strand of JANWIF010000044.1, from coordinate 12,533 downwards.
GAGAGATCACAGGTCGCGCTCTACGAGCTCGCAGATGGCGTGCTCGATACATAGGTGAAGTTCCTGCGCGCGGTCCGTGCGCGCGGTGGGGATCACCACCGAGTGGTCGGCCAACGCGCGCAGCGCGCCGCCATCGCGCGCCGAAAACGCCAGCACACGTACGCCCTTCGCACGCGCAGACTCTGCCGCCCGCAACACGTTAGGCGACTCGCCGCTGGTGGAATGGATCACCAGCAGGTCGCCCGGACGGGCCAACGCCTCAACTTGCCGCGCGAACACGTACTCGAAGCCCACGTCGTTGCCCACCGCGGTGAGCAGCGAGGTATCCGTCGTGAGCGCCACCGCCGCGCACGGACGCCGGTCGCGCATGTAGCGTACCACGTACTCGGTGGCCAGATGCTGCGCATCCGCGGCGCTGCCACCGTTGCCGCAGAAAAACAGTGTGCCGCCGCCGCGCACCGTGTCCCGGATCATGGTGGCGGCGCGCGCGATGTCGCCGGCCAGGGTGTCCGCCGTGCGTAGCGCGGTCGCGGCGAGCTCGCGCAAGGCGATGGTGAAATCGTCGCTCATTTGCGCCCGAACAAAAGTTGGCGGAGGCGGCGGAGCATGCCCGGCTCCGCGTGTGGCACCGGTGCCACCGGGATCAGCGGTTCGCCGGCCAGCAGCCGCTGCGCGTTTGTTTCGGTGAGCAGTCGCGCCTGCTCTTCGGCGCCTAACTCGACGAGCCAGTCGCGCGCCGAGGGGAGCGAGCGCGCGTCGCCGTGGTTGTCGCTGGCAATGCAGTCGACCAATCCGTCCTCGAGCATCTGGCGCGCCAACTTGCACGGCGCGGTCGTGCCGAAAATCATGATGGCATCCATCTGCACCACCGCGCCCACGTTCCGCCACTCGTACACCTGGTCGATGGTCGCGCCATGATATCGTTCGGGGTGCGCGAGTACGGGGATCACGCCGCTCATCCGGATGCGCAGCAGCTCGTGCGCCGCGCCCGGCGGCACGTTCATGCGTGGGAATTCTACCAGCGCCGCATACGATCCCGCGAGGTGCAGCGCCGGCGCACGCAGATCCATCCCCGGCGCGTCAAGCATGATCTCCCACCCCAGCTCCAGCTCCGGCTTGGCCGGCGCCTTGGCCACCAGACCGGCAAGGATCTTCAGGTAGCGATCCACCGGCGCGCGGGCCGCGTCGGTGGCGCGCAGATGCGGCGTGCACACCAGCACCTTCACCCCGTCGCGGCCAAATCGCTCGAGCACCGGGACCGACGCCTGGATCGATGGCGATCCATCGTCCACTCCCGGCAACAGGTGCGTGTGGATGTCGATCACGACCCCGCCGCGTGCACGAGATCTCCCACGGTGCGCCATCCCATCTGTTCGAACAGCGAGCCCACCACCACGTAATCGGCGCCCGCATCGCGAGCCCTGCGTACCTGGTCGGCATCGCGCACGCCGCCGCCCACGAACAGCGGCCCGCGCGCCGCCGCGCGACCGGCGCTCACCAGGGAGGGCGCAACCGGGCGCAGCGCGCCGCTTCCAGCGTCAAGGTACGTGGCCTGCATGCCTAACCGCATGGCCGCACTCACGTGCGCATGCACGAATTCCGGTTTGTCCGCCGGTAGCGGGCGCGTCTGGCTCGCGGACTCGACCGCGGTGACGCAGCCCCCATCCACCAGGCAATACGCCGTGGACACGGCGTCGACGCCGGGGTGGCGCTCGAAGAATGGTACGGCGCGCACGTGCTCCTCGATGAGGTACTGCGCGTTGCGCCCGGAAATGAGCGACAGAAACAGGACGCCGTCCACCTCAGGCACCAAGTCGGCGGCCGACGAGGGAAACAGGAGCAGCAGCACATCCGGCGCGGCGGCGCGCAGCGCGCGTGCCACCGCCGACGCGTGCGCCGCGCGGCCAAAACTATTTCCCACCAACAGGACCGGAACGCCCTCGCCTGCCGCGCGCTCGCCGAGCGCGCCCGCATCATCCGGCGACGTGCGCGCGGGATCCACGAGCACGACCAGGCCGCGGGCCGCGGCGAGGCGGTCCAGCACCGTCACGCGGCGGCTCTGCCCGCGCCGCCGTTCGACGGCGCCGTTGGAGGAACGATGACCGCCAGCCGGGACAACCGCCGGACGGCGGCCGCGGCCCGCTCGCCTAACTTGTCGGGCTCCTCGGCCGCGGCCTCGAACGCGTAGGTCACAAGCGCATCGGCCGCCAGCAGCACCACGGCCTGCGCGCGCTCGCGACACCCCGTGGCGAGTGCCCGGGCGAGCAAGCGCTCGGCGGCGGCAAGCGATTCCTCACCCAGCAACGCGGCGTCGAGCGCCAGCGCCGGTCCCAGCTCGCCCCGTAGCACCACGGCCAACTCCGCCGGCGGCGACGGCGTACGCGTGTCCAACCATTCGCCGATCGTCACGATGCCGCGCCTATCGCATCGCGGACGATGCCCGGCGCGCTCGCGATGGCGGCACGCACGTGCTGCTCGTCGGGCAAGCCAGCCTGGGCCATGTGCGCCTTGCCGCCGCCCCGTCCCCCCTGTGCGGTGGCGATGGTCTTGATGAGCTGGTCGGCACGCACCCCCCGTTCGCGCAGGTCATCGGTCACCACCGCCAACACGGTGTTCTTGCCATCGCCCAACGTCGAGCCGAGAATCCCGACGCCGCTGCCCAGCTGCTCGCGCAGCGCGTCGCCTAACGCATGGAGCTCCTCGACATCCGATACCGACACCACCGCCGACACGATGCGAGCGCCGTTGACCCGCTCGGCACCAGCCAGCAGCGCCGGCACCTGCTCGCCGCCGCCACGCAGGACCTCGTCCAATCGTTTCTGCAGCGTCCGGCGCTCCTCGAGCAACGTTTCCACGCGCTTCACGATGCTCTCCACCGGTGCACGCACCAGTTCGCCTAACCGGGCAAGCCGGCGCTCATCGTCGCGAACCGCTTCGTACGCGCGCGGGCCGGTCACCGCCTCGATGCGCCGCACGCCGGCCGCCACGCCGGTCTCGCTCACGATCTTGAACAGCGCAATCTGCCCCGTATTCCGCGCGTGCGTGCCGCCGCACAACTCCATCGACCACCCCGGAATCGATACCACGCGCACCACGTCACCATACTTCTCGCCGAATAATGCCATTGCCCCCGCACTCACCGCCTCGCGGTACGGCCGCTCCTCGGTGTGCACGTCCAGGTCGGCCCAGATGCCACGATTCACCCACTCTTCGATCTCCGCCAACTGATCGGCGCGGATCGGACCGTGATGCGTGAAGTCGAACCGCAACCGGTCGGGCGCCACGAGCGACCCGGCCTGATGGACGTGTTCGCCGAGGATGCTGCGCAGCGCGGCGTGCAGCAGATGCGTGGCCGTGTGATTGCGCTCCGTATCGCGGCGTCGATCGGTCGGCACGCGGGCCACCGCACGCCCAAATCGAAACACGCCGCTCAATGTCCCCACGGCCGCGTTCGCGCTCTGCACCCGCCGCACATCGTCTACGTCGACACGCCATCCGTCGCCCACGATTTCGCCGACGTCGGCAATCTGCCCGCCCGACTCCGCATAGAACGGGGTTTCCCGCAGCACCACGGCAATTCGCCCGTCAGGCAACCGTCGCGCCGCCGTCGCCTGCGTCTCGATCTCGATGGTGTCGTACCCGACAAACCGCGACGCCGAGGGTGCTGCGTTAGGCGTGCGCTCCCACTGTTCCGCGTCGGCCAGCTCGTCGGCCACCACGGCCAGATCGCGGCCGCGCCGCTCCTCGCGCGACTGCGTCCGCTGCCCCTCCAGCGCACGCTCGAAGCTGGCGATATCTACCGTGTAGCCGCGCTCGCGCGCCATCAGCTCCGTCAGATCGATCGGAAAGCCGAACGTGTCGTACAGCCGGAACGCATCCTCGCCGGCGATGGTCCCCCGCAGCGCGGTCGACCCCTGCGTGGAGCGCGCCGGGGCAAGCTGGTCGAAGCGCTGCATGCCGCCCGCAATGGTGGTCAGAAACCGCTCCTCCTCCGCACGCGTGGTGTCGAGAAGGAAACGACGACGCTCCCACAACTCGGGATACACGTCGCCCATGGTGTCGACCACCCGCTCCACGACGTACACGAGCGTGGGTTCCACGCGTCCCAGCAGCCACGCGTGTCGCACCGCCCGGCGCAGAATGCGGCGCAGCACGTACCCACGGCCGTCATTGGCCGGATAGACGCCGTCAGCCAGGAGGAACGCCACAGCCCGCGCATGATCGGCCAGCACGCGGAACGACGCTGGGTGCACCGTCAGCCGATCATCGCGCCGCGACGCAACGTGCGATCCCGGCGCGACAGGCAGATCGACGACGTACGGATCGTCCGACGCGCGACCGCGATACGCGATCCCCACAGCCTTCTCCGCCGCCTCGAGCAACGGCTTGAAGAGGTCGGTGTGGTAATTCGACGTCACCCCCTGCTTCACGGCGGCAATACGCTCCAGCCCCGCGCCCGTGTCCACCGACGGTCGCGGCAAGGGCTTGAGCGTCCCGTCCGCCTGCTTGTCGAACTGCATGAAGACGAGGTTCCAGATCTCGAGGAACCGACCCGCCTCCGCGCCCTCCACAAACGCCGCCTGCGAAAACTCCTCGCGCCCAACCTCGGTCCATTCCCCGGTCGCGGCGGCGGGGAACGCCCAGTCCTGCGCCACGTGGGCAAGGTCGACGTAAATCTCGGTGCACGGGCCGCATGGTCCCGTGTCCGCCATCTGCCAGAAGTTGTCAGCCTCGCCCAACCCGTAGATGCGCGAATTCGAAAGGCCGGCTACCTCTCGCCAGAGCGCCCGCGCTTCATCGTCCGATTCGAATACCGTGACCCGAAGGTGGCGCGGGTCGATGCTCATCTCCCCGGTGACAAACTCCCAAGCGAACCGAATCGCATCCCGCTTGAAGTAGTCCCCAAAGGAGAAATTGCCCAGCATCTCGAAGAACGTATGGTGCCGTGCGGTATGACCTACCTGCTCCAGATCGTTATGCTTACCGCCCGCTCGCACGCACTTCTGCGCCGTGGTGGCTCGCCGCCCGAACGCGGACTGCTCCTGGCCCAGGAAGACCTTCTTGAACTGGACCATCCCCGCGTTGGTGAATAACAACGTGGGGTCATCCTTAGGCACAAGCGACGAACTGGGCCGAACCGAATGCCCGTTCTGCTCGAAGAAGGAAAGAAATCGTTTCCGAATCTCGGACGCGCGCATAGTGCCACAATATAGCGGCGCAGGCAGCCGCTGAGTGAGTGGGCGAGTCGCCTCTTAGGCGCCGCGCAAAGCACGTTTGACGCTCGCGCGGACGTCATCCGGCTCGTAACCGCGCCGCGAGAGAAACGCGTACAGCCGCCGCCGTTGGACGTCGGGCGCCAGATCACGCAACGAATGCAGTTTGCGTGCGGCCAATTGGTCGAGAATCGCCGCCTCGTCCACGGCCTCGTCCACAAGCATCTCGTCGATAGCCGCCTGGGACACCTCGCGTGCCACTCCACGACGCGCTAACTCGGATTGCAACCGGCGACGAGATAGCCCACCCACGGCAAGCTTGGCGCGAGCGAATTGCCGCGCGAATGCGGTGTCATCCAACAAACCGAGCCCAATGAGCCGCTCGATCGCAGCCCGGGCATGCTCCGGCGGCTCCCCCTTCTTCACCAGCAGCCGCTCCAACTCGCGCGACGCGCGCGGCCGCGAGGCTAACATGGCGAGCGCGCGATCATACGTGTGCAACGCACGCGCCTCGGATGCCACACTCTCGAGCATCCGCTCGTCAGCCGGCGCGCCAACATAGACGCGCAACCGCTCAATCGCATCCAGCGAAAGCGCACCGACATCCTCACCATCGACCTCAATGTCGAAGCGCCCTCCCCCGCCCCCGCCCCCGCCCCCGCCCCCGCTTCCCTCGCGCCGTGCGCTTGGCGTTACCGCAGTGATGGTCGGCATGGAGTCACCTGAGCCTGCTCAGCCGCGCTGCAGGGAGAAAAAAAGTACCGAGGGAGGGAATCGCGAGATTGGAGTAATTTCCGGGTACCCCTGATCTCGGCGTTTCCGCTCCCTCGGCACTATCATGAGCCGACCGCGCGTGAGAATCACTCCTCGGCGCCGTCACCCTCCCCGTTGGCCGGTGGACGGATGCCGAGCACGGCTTTCACCTTCTCCTCGATCTCCGCCATCATGACCGGGTTGTCCTTCAGAAAGAGCTTTGCGTTCTCCCGACCCTGTCCGATGCGCTGCGAACTGTAACTGTACCAAGCCCCCGACTTCTCAATGATGCCGGACTCGGCGCCAATGTCCACGAGCAACGACGTGTGGCTGATCCCCTCGGCGTACATGATGTCAAACTCCGCCTGTTTGAACGGAGGCGCCACCTTGTTCTTGACCACCTTCACACGTACGTGCGAGCCGATCACTTCTTCCTTTTCCTTCACGGGCCCGATGCGCCGAATGTCTAACCGTACAGATGCGTAAAACTTGAGAGCTCTTCCGCCAGTGGTTGTCTCCGGGTTGCCGAACATCACGCCGATTTTCTCACGCAACTGATTGATGAAAACCACCGACGTCTTGGAGCGCGCGATCGCACCAGTAAGCTTGCGCAGCGCCTGGCTCATGAGGCGGGCTTGCAACCCCATGTGCGAGTCGCCCATCTCCCCCTCGATCTCCGCCTTGGGAACGAGCGCTGCCACCGAGTCGATGACCACCACGTCCACAGCGCCGGATCGCACCAGGATCTCGCAGATCTCGAGCGCCTGCTCCCCCGTATCGGGCTGCGACACGAGCAGATTCTCGACGTCCACGCCTAACTTTGAGGCGTACTCCGTGTCGAGCGCATACTCGGCGTCGATGTACGCCGCTACCCCGCCGGCCCGCTGCGCATTGGCCACCACGTGCAAACACAACGTGGTCTTGCCGCTGGATTCAGGACCGTAAATCTCGGTGACCCGGCCACGTGGAATCCCGCCCACGCCAATGGCCGCATCAAGGTTGATGGCCCCGGTAGGTATCGACTCGACTCGCACGCGTGCCGTGTCCGATCCCATTTTCATGATCGAGCCCTTGCCGCACGTCTTCTCGATCTGCGCGATGGCCAGATTCAACGCTTTCTTTTTGTCGTCTTGCAGTGTGGAAACCGCCATTCTCGTGAGTCCCGGTGAGAGATGGTGAGCCTGCTGGTTGATCTGGCCGGCCCCGTGAATCTACCAGTTCGTGCGAGTGATTCGCATACCCGAACAAACTACGAAAGTCGACCCAGCGTGTCAAGCTGTCCACGGCGCGGAAAACGCGTCCTCGACGTGCCGAATCCGAACCCGCTGACCGTCCACCAGCACGCCGATCACGTCGAATCGGTATGCGTCCCCTACCAGCCCGTGCCGATCGATCCAAACATGCGCTGACCGGATGAGCTCGCGGTGCTTCCGCCACCCTACAGCCTCAACCGGATCCCCGAACTCCCGTCCGTGACGTGCCTTGACCTCGATGAACGCGACCGTCCGACCCCGCCGCGCCACCAGGTCCACGTCCCGATGCCCGCTCCGAAACCGTCGAGCGAGCACCCACCACCCCCGCTCCCCTAACCACCGCGCGGCAAGCGCTTCTCCCGTTTCACCGAACGCCTGCGTGGACATGGGGGAAGATAGCCATGGCAAACGCCCCATCGCGCACCGTTTTGTTGCACGATGGGGCGTTTGCTTGCACCTGGTGGTCGGTGGTTCGCCACTGCGCGCTATGAGCGTCGTTAGTCGCTCACCAACCACCATTCACCACCTACCAACCAGCAATCACCACCTACCAGCCACCACCTACCTCTCGACCCCATTCAATCCCAATACCGCCTCTACCGTCGCCCCCGCCATCCCCAGCGCCGGCACCACCTCCTTGAGCACGACCCCATCGGTCTTTCGCACCCAGAACGTCTCTCCGCTACTGCCGATGCGCATCGTGACCACCCAGGCATCGAAGGTCCCGTCGGGGATCTGGACCTTCTCCGCTCCCACCACCCGCGTTTCCACGTCCACGACGCCGCTTTCATCGCGCCCGATCGCCGCCAGTCGGGATGTCGTCGCCCATTGCGCGTCTAACTGAGAGGCGCCGATCAGCGGCTCGATAAGGTACAGGCCGGCCAACAGGCCCGGTTCGTCGGCCATCGCACCCGTCACGTGACCGCTGTCATCGTCGAACGTGGTGCGGATGCTGTCCGCGCCGTATTCCGATACGACGGTGCTCGTGGGTGTGCGCCGCACGCGGTGCATGGGGGTCAGATCGGCCTTCGACACGTACAGGGACTCTGCATACGCCACGGTGTGCATCTGCCGCACTTCCACCACCAACCACGCCGGCGTGCCGCGGTACGTCGCCTCCGTTAGACTGATGGTGCGGAACCCGATCCGCTGTGGCGTTCCGCCATCGCCTCTCAACGACGTGACGTACATCCACTTCATGGGCGCCAAGCGCGCGGCGACCGCCGGCGTGAGCAACGGGGTGCGTTGGGCACCGCTGCGCGCGCTCGCCCCGGCGGTCACCGCGGCGCGACTCTGCGCCTCTTGCCCGCCTTGCGCATGCGCGATCGCCGGTCCGACGCACGCCGCGATCAGCGCCGCCCCCGCGCCTAACGAATTGAATGATGTCACGTGTACAACTCCTGTGAACTGGCGGCCGCACGCCGACGATCGTCAGCCGTGCGGTCCGCAGATGCGGTCCAGATCCTCCAATCCCATCAGGACATCGCGCGGCTTCGATCCATCCGGCGGACCCAGAACACCCGCTTCGTGCAACTGATCGATGATCCGTGCCGCGCGCCCGTAGCCAACCTTGAGGCGCCGTTGCAAGAGCGACGTCGAGCCGAGTTGGTGCTGAATCACCACTTCGCCAGCCTCGCGGAACAACTTGTCGCGCTCGCCAATCGCTTCGTCGTCCGGCGGTCCGATCCCCGACTCCCGCGCTTCCCGCTCGCGCACGATCTCGAGAATGTCGGGCTCCGGCGTTTCTTCAACCGCGAGTCCGCGCGCCGCCAGCGCCTCACGCTGCGCGACCCGCCGATTGTCGTACCACTGCATGAGTCGTTCGGTGTCCTCGCTCGCAATGAACGCGCCCTGAATGCGCGCCGGCTCCGACTTCCCCGGCGGGATGAACAACATGTCGCCGTTGCCCAGCAACGTCTCGGCGCCCACGCCATCGATGATCGTCCGGCTGTCCACCTGCGACGCCACACGGAATGCCACCCGGCTCGGGAAGTTCGCCTTGATGAGACCCGTGATCACGTTCACACTCGGGCGCTGCGTGGCCAGAATCAAGTGCAGACCGATCGCGCGCGCCTTCTGTGCCAGCATCGCCAACGGCGTCTCCACTTCGCCCTGCACCGTCATCATGAGGTCGGCCAGCTCATCGATCACCACGACGATGTACGGCAGCACGTCGCCCGTGTACGTCAGGTCCTCGAATGCAACGTCCGGCGTGCGCGGCCGCTTGAGCGGCACGCCGCCCTGCACCCGACGGTTGAAGTCCTGGATGTTCCGGCACCCGTTTGCCGCCAGCAGCTCGTAGCGCTCCTGCATCTCGTCCTTGGCCCACTTGAGCACCGCTGCCGCGTCGTGATTGTCGGTGATCACTTTGTGCCGCAAGTGCGGCAGCATGTTATACACCGACAGCTCGACCATTTTTGGATCCACCATCAGAAACCGGAGCGTGCGCGGCGTGTGCCGATACACCAGGCTGGTGATGATCGTGTTCACGCAGACCGATTTCCCCGAGCCCGTCGCCCCCGCAATCAACAGGTGCGGCATTTTCGCGAGATCGGCCACTACGGGTTTGCCCTCGAGATCCTTCCCCAACACGATCGGAAGCGCCGCGCGCGCACTCTGAAACTCGCGCGACTCGAGCAGCTCGCGGAACATCACGATCTCCGCCGTCGGGTTAGGCACCTCGACGCCCACGGCGCCGCGCCCCGGAATGGGAGCCACGATGCGGATGCTCGCCGCGCGCATGGCCAGCGCGAGATCGTTGGCCAGATTGGCAATCTGCCGAACCTTCACCCCGGGCGCGGGCTCTACCTCGAACTGTGTCACCACCGGACCAGTGGTCCGGCCGGTGATCTCGGCTTCCACGCGGAAGGTGCGCAGCGCGTCGGTGAGCTTGATGGCCATCGCGTCGAGCTCGCGTTTCCCCGCGTCCGTATTCCGCGCCGGCGGCGGTGTGAGCAACTCGCTCGGCGGCAGTTCCTCGTCGGCAACGTCCGGGGTGGCCGACGCATCGATGGCCGCCGCAATCGCTTCGTCATGCTCGGCGGTGAGCTCGGCCTTGGATTTCTTGCGTCGCCGTTCGCGCGGTGCTGGCGAGCCAGCGTCGTCGTCGTCCTGGCCCGCGAGCTCCACCATCGAGGGGTCGATCGCCGGCATCTCCTCGGGCGCGGGCTCGTTCACCTCGGCCGCCGCGTCCCCGTTTTTGGACCGGATCCGCCGGCGTGCCACGCGCGCCCCGACGCCCGCCGGACCGGCGCTCCCCACGTGGAACAGCACCCGCACCGGATTCCACGCCAGTGTGAAAATCGTGAGGGCGCTGAACGCCGCCCCCATCAAGAGCCATGCGCCCCAGTTCATCCCTTCGTCGAGATAGAATGCCGTGAAGCCGCCCCACAGTCCGGCCATCTCACTCCGCTGCCGCCCCACGTGAAACGCCAGGCCGCAGGCCACCGGCACGAGCACCACCATGCCTAACAGAAAGACCAGCCAGTTGCGGTCGGTATCGGACCGGGTGCGGCCGAACAGCCGGAGCGCGTGCACCGCGGGAATGAGCGGAACCAGGAACGCGGCCGGCACGCCGAGGAGCGCTACGAGCATCGAGCGCGCGCACGCGCCCGCGGGCCCCATCGGCGACGATGCATGTGCGCAGGAGCCCCCCGCCGCTCCCCCTCCGCCCCCGGTGACGATGGCCACGGCCAGGAACGCGGCGAGCGCCAGCAGCGCGACTCCCGCTGCTTCTCGCTGGCGTTGGGTGAGCCCCACGGGCCTAACGCTGCCGGTCGGGGCCGAGCAGCGTGATCTGCCGGTCCTGGTAGATCGGGATGACCGGATGCGCGTCCACCGCAGAACAGGCCACGAGATCCTCTCCCAAGCCGGCGTCCGTAAGCGCCTGCCCGTGCTCCGAGTCGGCGAACAACTGATCCAGGCGATCGCCGTACTTCCGGTCCAACACCGTGCAGACGAATGCGCCGTCGCCTAACTCGACGCCGCGAATCTTCTTCGAGACCGCGCGCACGAACCGGCCGGCGCAGGCGGCGTCTTCCAGCGCGAACTGGCGGTCGCGTCCGGCGCACACGATGGAGATGTCGTGCCCGCCTCTGGCGCCGGCGCACAACAGCGCGGTGACTGCGCCACAGTTCACGTACGATGCGATCACGACATCGCGCGCTCCCTGGATGGCGAGCAGCGTGGCCGTTCCGTTGGTCGTCGTCATCAACACCGTCTTCGCATCCACCGCCTCGTGAGTCATCTCGCGCGGTGAATTGCCCAGATCGAACCCGGGGATCGGCATCATCTTGCGCTCTCCCGCGGTGCGCACCTCCGCACGTGCGAGCTGCTTGGCCCGCGTCATCACCGCATCGGCATCCTCCAACGGCACTACGTTGCGCGCGCCAGCGGCCAGAGCCGCCGTGATGGTCGTCGAGGCTCGCAGCACGTCGATCACCGCCACCACCCGGCCAGCCACCAGAGCCGGCGTGATCTGCGCCGGTCCGAACATCACATCGATTCGCATCGCTCAGGGCTCCCGCATCAACGCCGCTTCGCGCTCCAGAAACTTGGTGTCCACGGCGCCCGCCTGGAAGGCCGCATTCTGCATCACTCGCGCAAGAAACGGGATCGTCGTGGTGATCCCTTCCAGCACGAAGCTCTCGAGCGCTACCTGCATCCGCTTCACGGCCTCCTCCCGATCGCGTCCCTGGCAGATGAGTTTGGCGATGAGTGAATCATAGTACGGCGGCACCGTGTAGCCGGAGTAGACGTGTGAATCCACGCGCACGCCCGGGCCGCCGGGCGGATGAAACACGTCAATGCGCCCGGGCGACGGCTGGAAATTTCGCGCCGGGTCTTCGGCGTTCACACGCACCTCGATCACGTGTCCTCGCAGCGGCGGCAGCTCGCGCACCGACAACTCGTCACCCGCCGCCACGCGCAACTGCTCCTTCACGAGATCGATCCCGGTGATCATCTCCGTCACCGGGTGTTCTACTTGAATGCGCGTGTTCATCTCCATGAAATAATACGAGCCGTCCTCGTCGAGCAGCATCTCGATGGTGCCGGCGCCCACGTAATCAATGGCCTTCGCGCCGCGCACCGCGTCGTGACCCATGCGCTCACGCAGCACCGGCCCAACGGCGGGGCTGGGCGCTTCCTCGATCAACTTCTGGTGACGCCGCTGCACCGAACAATCGCGCTCGCCTAGGTGGATCACCGTGCCGTGCGAGTCGCCCAGAATCTGGAATTCGATGTGGCGCGGGCGCGAGAGGTACTTCTCGACGTACACGTCTCCGGACCCGAATGCCGACAAGGCCTCCGACCG
>JANWIF010000043.1 GCA_025450035.1 Gemmatimonadaceae bacterium | reverse complement strand
TAGTGCAGTCGGTGCGGAACCGGCGCCAGCGCGCGATCCAGGCGCGCGTACTGTTCGCGGATAGCGCCGCTGCTGTAGACGTACACCGGGGTGCCCACGTCGCGCGCGATCGCCTCGAGGGGCACGCCCTCGCAGGCTAACGTGCCATCGGCCTGGGCGAATCCGGCGCTCAGTACGCTTTGGCCCACAGCGCCTCGCTGGTCGAAGGGCGTCCGCACTTGAGACATGTGGCGGGCGCCTCGGCGGAGCGGAATTCTTCGTCGGGGAGCACGCGAATCGTTGCCTTCGTCTCGTCTTTGATGGCCGCTTCGCACGCCCCGTCGCCGCACCAGCCGGCGTAGACGAACGCGCCCTCGCCGTCCATGAGCTCGCGGAATTGCGCGTAGGTGATGTTGCCGCGCCGGCTGTGCTGTTCTCGCCGCTCGCGAGCGGCGCGCAGCATGTCGTTTTGGACGGTGGCCAGCAGGTGCTCCAGTTCCATGGTCACCGTGTCGAGCGACACCGGCTGCTTGGCGCCTGTGTCGCGGCGCACCAGTACCGCTTGCCCGCGGTCCAGGTCGCGGGGGCCGAGCTCCACGCGCACGGGCACGCCGCGCAGCTCCCACTCGTAGTACTTGGCGCCGGGCTTCAGCGTGTCGCGCGCATCGATGTGCACGCGCACGCGGGCCGCGAGCGCGGTGCGCAACGCATCCGCGGCCGCGAGCACGCGCGCGCGTTCTTCATCGGAACGCCAGATGGGTACCACCACCGCTTCGGTCGGCGCCAAGCGGGGCGGTACGCGCAGTCCCTTGTCATCGCCGTGGGTCATCACCAATCCGCCGACGAGGCGCGTCGACACGCCCCAACTCGTGTTCCAGGCGAAGTCGGTCCCTCCGCTTTCGGTCTGAAACGTGAGCTCGAACACGCGCGCGAAGTTCTGCCCAAGATTATGCGACGTGCCCGCCTGCAGCGCTTTGTTGTCCTGCATCATCGCTTCACAGGAGTACGTGCGCAGCGCGCCGGCGAAGCGTTCGGCATCGGTCTTGCGACCCGTCACCACGGGCATAGCCATCCAGTCTTCCATGAACGTGCGGTACACGCCTAACATGCGGCGCGCTTCCTCTTCCGCCTCATCGTGCGTGGCGTGCGCGGTGTGTCCCTCCTGCCAGAGGAACTCGAGCGTGCGCAGGAACAGGCGCGTGCGCATTTCCCAGCGCACGACGTTGGCCCACTGGTTGATGAGCAGCGGCAGATCGCGATAGCTGTGCACCCATTTGGCGAACATCGCGTAGATGATCGTTTCCGACGTTGGGCGGACGACCAGCGGCTCTTCGAGTTCCTTCCCGCCCCCGTGCGTCACGACGGCGGTCTCGGGGGCGAACCCTTCGACGTGTTCGGCCTCGCGATTGAGGAAGCTTTGCGGGATGAACAACGGGAAGTACGCATTGCGGTGGCCCGTGGCCTTGAACATGTCATCGAGGGCGCGCTGCATCCGTTCCCAGATGCCGTAGCCATCGGGGCGGATGACCATGCAGCCGCGCACCGGCGAATAGTCGGCGAGCTCGGCGCGCAGCACGACTTCGTTGTACCAGGCGCTGAAGTCCTGCGCGCGGGTGGTGAGCTTCTTCTCGTCGGACATTCAGGTGGTGGCTGGTGGCTGGTGGTTGGAGGCCGGTGGCGTTGCATCGCCGATCCAGGCGTCCAACCGGACGCGCTGTTCCGTGCCATCGTCGAGGCGGCGCACCACGGCCTCGCCGGACGCGGCCCCGGGCGCGCCCAGGATCACCGCTTCGCGGGCGCCGGCCGCGTTCGCCGCCTTGAGCTGGCGAGCGAGTTTCTGACCGCCTAACGAATATTCCACGCTCCGACCGCGGGCGCGCAATCGTGCGGCAACGCGCATGGCATCGGTGACGTCGCCGGCATCGCCGATGGCGACCCAGACGTCGATCCCGCTGGATTGCCAGGTCGTTAGGCCGCGCGATCGCAACAGCTCGCCCAGCACCACGTCGCCCATGCCGAACCCCAGTGCCGGAAGGTCCACTCCGCCTAACGACTTGAGGAGCGTGTCGTAGCGGCCGCCGCCGCAGATGGCGCGGAGCTCGCCCTTGGCGTCGAACAGCTCGAACACGATTCCCGTGTAGTACGCGAGGCCGCGCACGACGGACAGATCGACACGGACGAACGCGCCGGCGCCGAGGGCGTCGAGCGCCCGCAAGTAGCGCTCAAAATCGGCCACCAGGCCGGCGTGACCGGCGCCGGCGAGCACCGCCGAGATGGCGGCCCACGTCGCGCTCCCGATCGCGAGCACCGCGTCCCGCGCGCCGGGGCCGACGCCTAACGCGTCGAGCTTCTCCGCCGACACGGTCGCCGGCTGGCGGTCGATCTTGTCGATGACCGCAAATACGGCGGGCAGGGCTGGCTCGGGCACCCCCGCAGCCGCGAGGTAGGCCTGCAAGAGTCTGCGGTCGCTGACTCGCGCGACGACATCCGCCGGCCCGAGCCCGAAGGCGCGCATGATGTCGACTGCCGCGGCCAGCAGCTCCGCGTCAGCGGTCACCCCGGACTCGCCGATGATGTCCAGGTTCAGTTGGAAGTGCTCGCGCAGTCGCCCGCGCTGCTGACGTTCGTAGCGAAAGAGCTGCGGAATGGAAAACCACCGGACCGGCTTCCGCTGGGCATTCGCGCGGGCGGCAACCATGCGCGCCAGCGTGGGGGTCATCTCCGGCCGAAGTGCCACGTCGCGACCACCCTTGTCCGTGAAGTTGTAGAGTTGACCAACGATCTCGTCACCGCTCTTGCGCGTATACAGGTCCAGCGGCTCGAGCGGTGGCCCATCGTACTCCACGAACCCATAGCGCCGAGCTACGTCGCGCCACGTCGCGAAGATGTGGGCGCGCTCCGCGAGGTCGGCGGGATAGAAATCGCGGAAGCCAGGTAGTGCGCCCAGGGACATCCATGCAATTTATCCGACGAATGGAGAGACCTGCAAGCGCGACATGGCATCGCCGACCGTGTGGAATGAGCCGGTGATGAGCGTCGTCTCCGCTCCGTCACGCGCCAGAAGGAGCGCGCGATCGAAATCCGGTTCCGCTTGGGCGCGCCATCCCTGGGCGCGGGCAAACTCCACCGGCTCGCTCAGGGCCCACGCGCGGTCCGCCGGAATGCTTGGCGGCGCCGAGAGTACGAACCCATCGACATGCGCCGCGAGCGTCGTCATCATCGCCCGCCAGTCCTTGTCGCGCAGCACCGTGAGCAGGCACACCAGCGGGCGCGGCGGACGCAGCGTGGCGAGGGTCTCGCATAATACGGCCGTGCCCGCCGGGTTGTGCGCGACGTCGAAGATGACATTGCCGCACCACTGGAATCGTCCCGGGATTGCGACAGTGGCCAACGCGCGTTCGGCATCGGCCGCCGATGCGGCGTACGTGCCGCCCGCCAGCTCGAGCATCGCCAACGCCGTGGCCGTATTGGCGGCCTGGTATCGTCCCACCAATGGTGTGCGGAGCCGGCGCGCCTTCCCGTGGGCGTGCAGCGTAAACGCCGTGCCGCCCGCGTCCACCTCGATGTCGTCAAGCGGCCATTCGTCGGCCACGACCAGCACGGGCGACGAGTCCGCGCGTCGTGCCAGATCGGCGAGCAGCGCACGAATGGATGGATCGGGCTCGCCGATCCCGGCCGGGACGCCGGCTTTGAAAATCCCGGCTTTCTCTCGGGCGATCGCCTCGAGCGTGTCGCCCAGGTACTGCTGGTGATCGAGTCCGATGGAAGTGACGCCCGCGGCCAACGGAACGACGACGTTGGTCGAATCGAGCCGTCCGCCGAGCCCGACTTCCAGCACCGCCACATCGACCCGCTCGCGGGCAAAGTGGTCGAACGCCATGCACGTCGTGGCCTCGAAAAACGTCGCGCCTAACCGTTCGACATCCGGGGTCCACCGGGCAATGAAATCGACCACCGCTGCTTCGCTGATGGCGACGCCGTTCACGGCGATGCGTTCGCGAAAGTCCACCAGGTGCGGCGAGGTGTAGCGCCCAACGCGCAGCCCGCGGGCGCGGAGCAGCGCGTCGAGCGTGGAGACGACGCTGCCCTTGCCGTTGGTGCCCGCGACGTGGAACGCCGCGAGTCCGTGCTGCGGATCGCCCACGATGGAGAGGAGTGCGCGTGTCGTCTCGAGGCCCAGCTTCCAACCGCCGCTGACGCGGGCGAACAGATACTCGAGTGCGGCGCGATACGTCGCCGGGTGCGTCAGGTCGACGTCCACCCGGCCGCCGCGGGTTGACCACTCATGTGGCGCAGCAGTTGGCCGACGGTGGCCTTGAGGTCGCGGCGTTGCACGACGGAGTCGAGCATGCCGTGCTCGAGCAGAAACTCCGCTGTCTGGAATCCTTCGGGCAGGTCCTGCCCGATCGTCTGCTTGACGACCCTTGGCCCCGCAAACCCGATCACGGCGCCGGGCTCGGCGAGGATCGCATCGCCCAACATGGCGAAGCTTGCGCTCACGCCGCCCATGGTCGGATTGGTGAGAATCGAGACGTATGGAATGCGTCGTTCGGCCAGTTGCGCGAGCAGGGCCGACGTCTTGGCCATCTGCACGAGGGAGAGAATTCCTTCCTGCATCCGGGCTCCCCCCGAGGCCGAAATCAGCACCAACGGGTACTTTCGTTCGAGCGAGCGCTGACCCAAGCGGGCGATTTTCTCGCCTACCACGGAGCCCATGGAACCGCCCATGAACGCGAAATCCATCACGCCGAGATTGATCGGCATGGACCCGCTTGTGCCGCTTACCGTGACGATCGCATCCGAGTCGCCGGCTTTGTCCAGCGCCTTCTTGAGGCGCGCGGGGTACTCGGGAAAGGCGAGAGGGTCCACCGAGCGGAGATCGACCCCGAGTTCCTCCCAGCTGCCCTCGTCCATGAGGATGTTGATGTAATCACCGGCTCTGATACGCCGGTGATAGTCGCATTGCGGGCACACGTTGAGGTTGCGGACGAACTTCTCCCGCAAGTCGGTGTGTCCGCAGCCCTCGCACTTTTCCCAAGCGTCCGCCGGGATTTCGAGCTTCTCTCGGCGGGGCTGACGGGCCTTTCTTTCCTTCCGGAACCAAGCCATTCGTTTAATGTGCGCCTGGAAGGAATGGGAGGCAACTGGCGGAGGGGCTCACCCGGGGGGGATGGGGGAGACGCCGCCACAGCGCCGCGTCAACCGGCTGCGACGGCCGCTTCGCAGAGGGCGCGCAGGCCCGCAATGTTGGTCACGAGCGACTGGGTCAGCCCGTAGCGCTCACCCAGGTATTCCGGTGTTTCGTAGCTCAGCCAACTGTGCCCTTCGTCGTCCTCCCACGCGAGGGCGCGGAGCGGGAGCGCGAGACCTACTGGAGGGCTCGCGACGAGGAGCGGAGTTCCGGCCTTTGGGCTCCCGAAGATCAGTTGCGCCATTGGGGGGAGGGTGAGGCCGGCGGCCGCTGCGTCGCGGCTGAACTCGATGCGCGCGAAGACCGTCAGGCCGCGTGCGCGGGCGAGCGCTTCGAGGCGATCGAGGGTGACGGCGGCGCGGGTCTGGCTGCGCAGGTGAACAAGGCCGGGAATTGCGCGTGGATCGAGCACAGACAGTTTCTCGTGAGCCGCTCAATAGGAGACGACCTGCAGTCCAGGAACGCGTTCGAAGTCGCGCACGTTGCGCGTGACCAGGCGGGCGTCATCCACGCGCGCCGCCGTCGCGATCAACAGGTCCATCGTGCCGATCGACTCGCCACGCCGGCGCAGTTCGCCTAACAGGCGGCCATATTCCCGAGGGAAGCGCTCGTCTGTCTGGACGATTTCGAGCGTCGAGCAGAGCGTGTCGACTCGCGCGTGTTCCCGAGCGGTCGCGCTCGACAGGTCTGCTCCGGCGTGGAGCTCACAGGCGACGTGAACGCAGATGGCCAGTTCCTCATCGGCCAGCGTGTCGAGCAGGCGGTGCGCGGGTCCGTCCTTTGCGCGCGCGTGTTCACGAAAGAGGTCGACGAGGAACGACGTATCGAGATGGATCACATCTTCGGCGCGCGCGCGGGCGAACGCTTGCGTGCAGCGATGAGGGTGTCCGTGGCATCCAGCGTCGCGGCGTTGACCGCGATGTGGTCGAGTGCGGTGCGAAGCGTGGCGCCGGTCGCACCGCCGCGGAAGCGTTCCTTGATGACATCGGAGAACGATTGCCCATGTCGCTTGCGACGGCGCAGGGTTTCGTAGGCTGCGAGGTCGATCGTGATCGTCTTGACGGCCATGCTAATAAAGTACATTTATAGTGCACTAGCGTCAATCCGACGGTGCGACTCTCCTTGCAGATAGCCGCTGGGGGCGGCAGGAATCTCCAAGCGCGGGCGAGGCGAGCAATGGTGTTTCGCCAACCTCCACTCACCGACCTCAACCCCCCACTAGATGGCCAACTCCCCCACTTTCGCCCCCCTCCCCTCGCTCGAAATCCGCGACAGCAGCCCGATCGCGAGCCAACACGCCAGCATGAACGACCCGCCATAGGAGAAGAACGGCAGCGGAATCCCGGTGATGGGCATGAGGTTCAACGTCATGCCGACGTTCACGATGATGTGCACCAGCCAACTCGATGCGAGCCCGATCGCCACGAGACTGCTGAACGAATCGTTGGCTCGCTCGGCGATCCGGACGGCGCGCAGCCGGAGCGAGAGAAACAGCATCAGCGCCACGGTCACGCCAATGAAGCCAAGCTCTTCGCCTAACACGGCGAAGATAAAGTCCGTGTGCTGCTCGGGCAGGAACGCCAGGCGCTTCTGCGTGCCCTGCAGAAATCCCTTGCCTAACCAGCCGCCGGACCCGATCGCCACCTGCGACTGGATCACGTGCCAGCCCGAGCGGCGCGGATCGATGGAAGGATCCAGGAAGACCAGCAAGCGGTGCCGCTGGTACGGCGCCATGCGCTGCCACAGAATAGGCGCCACGACACCCATCACGACGTTGGCGGTCATCAGCCCGACGCCTTCGAGCATGAACGGCTTGTACCAGAGCACGAGCGCGAGCAGCAGCAGAAACCACGCGCCCCACAAGCTGGTGTTGAACGCCAGCAGGAGGCTCACGGCGGGCGAGGCCACGAGGACGAGCAACGGGAACGGCACGCCGGACCAGAACAGCATGGCGAAAAAGATCCCGATGAACACGATCCCCGTACCCAGGTCGGGCTGCATCATGATGAGCGCCCAGGGAATGAACACGATGACGGCCGGCTTCCACAGCTCGAGCAACGATTTGGGCGGCTCCCGCCGCGCCGCGAGGACGCGCGCCAGCATCAGCACGACCGTGACCTTGGCCAGCTCCGATGGTTGGCCGAGTCGTATCCCGCCGATCGCGATCCAGCTCTTGGTGCCGGTCGCGGTGCCGGCGCCGGTCCCGATCACGAGCAGTAGCGCGAGCAGCGCAATCGACAGCGCATACACGGGGAGTGCGGCCCACTCGTAAAAGCGCACGGACGCCCGGCTCACGCCGTAGGCGGCAGCAATGCCTAACGCAAGCCAGCGGATCTGGGACAGCCAGGCGTGCGTGGCCGATGTGGGCACATCGGTCTGGCCGGCCGAGTAGACCATGGCCACGCCGTACGCCGAGAGCACCAGGGCGGTAAGGACCAACGGCACATCCACCACCACGCGGCGGGCCATCATCCCTCCGTGTTGATGTGCTGCGTGGGCGCCACTTTCAGGTAGTCCTTGATGATGTCGGATGCAATGCGCGCCGCGCGGGTTCCATGCTGACCGAACTCGATGAGTACGGCGACCACGATCTTGGGATCATCCGCCGGGGCGAAGCCCACAAACCACGCGTGGTCGCGCGTGCGATCCTGCGAGTTCTGCGCGCTGCCGGTTTTTCCGGCGAGCACGACGCCGTGAATTTGCGCGCTGCGCGCCGTGCCCGATGCCACGACGCCAGCGAGCGCGGCGCGCAGCCCCGCCATCTGGTCGTCGGTGAGCGAAAACACACGCGTGCGATCGGGCTTGTGACGCACGATCTCGGGACGCGATTCGGTGCCGTCGGTGGCCAGCGCCGTATAGAAGCGGGCCATGTTCACGACCGTCTGCGCGTTCTCCCCCTGCCCGATCGCCAGATTGAGCAGCACGGCCTGACTCCATCCGCGCTTCCCATACTTGCGATCGTAGTATTCTTCGGCGTCCGCGTACGGATACAGCGGACGCGACTCGTCCGGCAGGTCGATGCCCGACTTGTCGCGGCCCCCGAACCGAATGCCTCCGGCCACCAATCGCGACAGCCCCAACTTGAGGCCTAACTGATAGAAGTACACGTCGCACGACTGCTCGATGGCTTCGGCGAGCGTCAGGCTGCCGTGTCCCTTGTGGTCCCAGCACTTGAAGTAGCGATTGCCGAACTGGAACCCGCCCGTGCAGGGCTCCGGCATGTGATCGTCGAGCGTGGCGGTGCCGGTCTCGAGGGCGATAGCCGCGGTGGCGAGCTTCCAGGTAGAGCCCGGCGGGTAGCGCCCCTGAATGACCTTGTTGTACAAGGGGCGGCGCGGATCGTCGTTGAGCGCCTTCCAGACATCGGGCGGGATGCCGCCAATGAAGCGGTTGGGATCGTACGACGGCGCGCTATACAGCGCGAGCACACCGCCTGTTTTCGGATCGAGCGCGATCGCGCCGCCCTGCAGCGAGTCGCCGAAGATATTGACCACGTACTTCTGCAACTCGAGGTCGATGTTCGTGTAGAGCGGCGGTCCGGTTTGCGGGAGCAGGTCCTGCCGCGCCCCGGCCTCGCGCACCACTCGGCCCCGTGCGTCGACTTCCACGAACCGCACGCCTTCTCGGCCGCGCAGCGAATCTTCGTATTCCTTCTCCAATCCTTGCTTGCCCACTTGCTGGCCGGTCTTGTAGCCGCGGTAGCGGGGCGACGCGAGCTCGGACTCGGTGATTTCGCCCACATAGCCCATGAACGACCCGACCGCCGGTCCATCCGGGTAGTACCGCTTGGGCGCCGACTGGATGATCAGGCCCGGAAACTCGATGCGCCGCTCCTCGAGTACGGAGACCACGTCGAAGGACGCGTCGGCGAGCACCACCGTGGGGCGGAACGGTGCGCGGCGGTAGCGCCTAACGGAGAGGTCGATTGCGTCGGCGCTGAGCGGAATGATGGCCGCCAGGCGCTGCAGCGAGGCCCGCAGCGAGTCGGCGCTGGGACTGAGCAGGGACACGGAATACCCCGGCACATTCTCGGCCAGGACTTCGTTGTGGCGGTCGTAGATGATCCCGCGCGGCGCAGGGAGCGGGACCTCGCGCAACCGATTCTCTTCCGACTGCAGCGCGTAGCGCGAGTTCTCGACGATCTGGGTGCGGAAGAAGGCGCTGAGCAGCAGCGCGAACAACACCACCAGCGTGCCGGCCGCAATCCGCGTCCGGTGCGCGACTTCGTTGGGATGGAAGCTCACGAGGCCGGCGCCCGCAGAATCGGGCGCAGGATGACCAGGGTCAGGAGGCCGAACAGCGCGGTGACGACGCCTTTGAGCGGCGACCAGACGAGGATTTCGATGAGCAGCGCGCCGGTGCCCATCTGGTGCGCGGCCAGCAGGAAGATGACGTCGAACGCCCACTTGCCACAGAAGAAGAACAGCGCGTTCAGCACCAGATCGTCGGCAAAGAACACGGCCTTGAGCCACGACGCGGCGAACCCGACCACGCTCATGCCTAACGCACCGGCGCCAAAGGCATGCGGCTCCAGCGAGTCGGCGACGATTCCCATGATCAGCCCTACGACGGCGGCGGTGCCGGGCCGCACGCGAATGGCGACCAACAACAGGGCGATGAGCAGGAAGTCCGGCGCGGCGCGCCAGCCGAGCATGGGGCGCAGCGTGTAGTGCAGCAGCACGAGCACCACGAACGCGAGCGCCGTGCGGGCGAGATCGGTGGGTCTCATGGCCGCGCCCCGGAGACGCTGTCGGTTGGTTGCGCGCGGCGGATCGTGTCGGCGCGCGCGGTGTCGCCCATGGCGCGCGCGCTGTCGGCGCGGGCCTGGCGCGCGGCGCGATCCAGCGAATCACCGGCGGCCACGATCGCCCTCACGGCGGCGTCGGTGTGGAGCCCCGACTGCCACACGCCGTCCACGCCGGCACTGGTGCGTTGGGGGAGCATGATCATCACCGTGGACATGTCCTGCGGCAGGACCGCCGGCCGCAGCAGGTACGTGCGCGCCCACAGCTCCGAGGTTCTGGCTTCGCCCAGCACAGTGCCCACGGGAATGCCGCGGGGAAAGGTGCTGCCTAACCCTGAGCTCACGATTTTGGTGCCGGGCTTGAGCGTGCTGCGCACCGGAACACCGCGCATCTCGAGCAGGTACCGTTCCGGATCGGTCCCCACATGGGCGGCCACGATGCCGAACGCGCTGCCGTCGGCGGACATCGCGCTGACGCGAAAGTCGGGGTGCGCCCACACGATGGCGATGCTCATCGTCGGGTCCACGGTTTTCACCATGCCGATGAGTCCTTCCGGCGCGACGACGGGGCTGAACACCCGCACGCCGGCGTTGGATCCGGCGGACAGCGTGACGGTGAACTCCTCGCCAATGCCGCGTCCGGGAATCGCTTCGGCTGGAACGAATCCCCACTTGAGTCTCGTGCCTAACTGGAGCAATTTGCGCAACTGCTCGTTTTCCGAGGTCACGGCGCCGAGGGCCATCGCTTGCAGCACGATGGAGTCGCGAGCGGCGATGCGGTCTTCGCGGGTCACCCAGGCGCGGCGCGTCAGCTCGGCGTCATGCTGGAGCGAGACCAGCGGCGCGAGCACGGTGCGGCGGAGCGCGGAGGACAAGGG
>JANWIF010000042.1 GCA_025450035.1 Gemmatimonadaceae bacterium | reverse complement strand
TCAGGTGGTGTTCCCCGCCCACCCGCGTACCCAGCAGCGCCTTCGCGACCTGGGGCTCGACCTGGGCAGCGTGCGGCTGCTCGAGCCGGTGGCCTACGCCGAGATGCTGGACCTGGTGCAGGCCGCCCACGTGGTGATCACCGACTCCGGTGGACTGCAGGAAGAGACCACCGCACTCGGCGTCCCGTGCCTAACGGTGCGGGAGAACACCGAGCGGCCGATCACGATCAGCGAAGGCACCAACCGCCTGGTCCCCGATCCGGCGGAGCTCGCCGGCGCGGTGCGCGCGGTGCGGCGTCCCGCCGCGTCGCCCCGCCCGGAAGGATGGGACGGACACGCCGGTGAACGCGTGATCGACGCCCTCGTCGCTCGCCCGCGAGGCGCATGAGCTCGCTCGCCGGCGAGCGCCAGAAGGTGACGGGCGCTCAGTCCGATGCACGCGTGCCCGTGCTCGACGGACTGCGCGGCCTTGCGATTGCGTTGGTCATGATGAACAACAGCTTCCCGGAGAAGCTCACCTTTCCTCCGATGGACATCATTGCGGTCCACATTTCCAGGTTCGGCTGGATCGGCGTGGATCTCTTCTTCGTGCTCTCCGGTTTTCTCATCACTGGAATTCTCTGCGATACGAAAGGTGCGCCGCACTACTTCCGAAATTTCTACGCCCGGCGAGTACTGCGCATCTTTCCGCTCTACTACACGGTACTGGTCGCGGTCTTCATCGTCGCGCCGCACCTTGGGGCCTTCACGGCGGATCAGATGCGCCGGCTTCACCAGCAGCAGTGGTACTATTGGACCTACCTCGCCAACCTCGGCACCATGATGCACGGAGGCACCGACGTAAATATCGGTCACTTCTGGTCGTTGGCGGTCGAAGAACAGTTCTATGTGGGATGGCCGCTGCTCGTGCTGCTGATCGACCGCCGCCGGCTCATCGCGTTGTGCGTCGCCTTGATGGTCGCCAGCTGCGCCCTCCGTGCGGCTTGGCTCGCCCAGGGCCTGAGCGGCGACTGGGTCTACGTCGGCACGCCGTTCCGCATCGACGGCCTCGCGGTGGGCGCCATGATCGCCCTCATCATGCGCGCGCCCGGAGGCATGGAGCGACTCGTGCGTTGGGCGCGCGGTGTGGGAAGAGGACTTCTTCCTTTGGGTGTGGTCCTCGTGGCCTGGTTCGAGATGACCCACACCGACGCGAGCAGCTTTGCCTGCCAGGTGGTCGGGTACCCGTTGCTCGCGTTGGGCTTTGGCACGTTGCTGGTGAGAAGCATCAGCGCCTCGCCCACGTCGCGCGTGTCCCGCCTATTCAGCAGCAACGCGATGCGTATCCTGGGCCGCTACAGCTATGCACTCTACATCTTCCATGCGTTGGTGCTGCAATACCTGAACGAGCATATGCCGTGGACCCTGATGCCTCCGCTCGTCTGGGGGTCGCACGTGCCGATCGGCATCCTGGTCATTCCACTCGTCGCCGTGCTCTCGTTCGTGTTGGCGCTGTTGAGTTGGAACCTACTCGAGAAACCATTCCTGTCGCTCAAGCGATACTTCCCGTACTCGCGCGTCGTGCGCCAGGCCCCGCACGTAGCGCCAGTGGCCGTCGCCACATCTTAAGAGAATCTCGGTGCTGTGCGCCTTGAGATATCGCCCAGTTAGGCAGTAGGCGTCCTTGTGTCGTCATCTTACGCCCAACCCCGCCTCAATCGACGTCCACGCTCTACAGGTGCCACCCCCCTTGCTCCCCGTGTCCGCCCCAACGACCACTAAGTCTCTCCACGATCAGTACTTTCGCACCGACGACCTCCGCGAGGGCGTCGCCGGCCGCGCCATCCGCGGCGGCGCGTTCACCATCGGGTCCCAAGCCTCGCAATTCATCCTGTCGCTGCTCGCCACGATGGTCATGGCGCGCCTGCTCACGCCGCGCGACTATGGACTCATCGGGATGGTCACCGTCGTCACCGGCTTCCTCACGATCTTCAAGGACATCGGCCTCTCCCGCGCCACTATCCAGCGCGCGGTGCTCACCCACGACGAAGCCAGCAGCTTGTTCTGGATCAACGGCGTCGTGGGCCTCTGCATCACCATCCTCACCATCGGCATCGCCCCCTTCATCGCCCGCTTCTACCACGAGCCCCGCCTAACGCACATCACCATGGTGCTGGCGGCCGGATTCGTGGTCAGCGGCTTCAGCGTGCAGCACCAGGCGCTGCTCCGCCGCCGCATGCGGTTCGGCTTGCTGGCCGCGTCCGACCTCACCGCCACCGTGCTCTCGCTCGCCGTGGGCATCGGGATGGCCGTGGCGGGCGCGTCGTACTGGGCCATCGTCGGCAACCAGCTCGCGTTCACGCTCACCAGCGCCACGCTCGCATGGGCGTTCTGTCGATGGCGGCCGAGTTTGCCCAAGCGCACCACGCAAGTGCGCGAGATGCTCGCCTTTGGCGGCAACATCACCGGCTTCACCGTGCTCAACTATTTCTCGCGCAACACCGACGACCTGCTCATCGGGCGTTTCTGGGGGTCGCAACAGCTGGGACTCTACGCCAAGGCGTACCAGCTGCTGCTGTTTCCACTCAACCAGATCAATCTGCCCGTAGGCGGCGTGCTCACCCCTACCCTCAGCCGATTGGTCGACGAGCCCGAACGGTATCGTGAAGCCTTCCGCCGCACGCTCGACAAGATCGTGATGGTCACGATGCCGCTCGTCGCGTTCCTGATGGCGACCTCGGACTGGCTGATAGCGGTGGTACTCGGCCCGCAGTGGCTCGGCGCCGCAAAGATTTTCATGTGGCTCGCCATCGCCGGTTTCGTGCAACCCGTGGGCTACACCACCGGCTGGTTGTTCACCAGCCAGAACCGCACCGGCGAAATGCTGAAGTGGGGCGTGGTGAGCTCGCTGCTCGCCGTCGGCTCCATTGCCGCGGGCGTGCATTGGGGCGCGGAGGGCGTCGCGATGTCGTACGCGCTCACGAGCGCGTTCATCTCGACGCCGGCAAACTTATGGTATGTCGGGCGACGCGGGCCCGTGCGAACCATGGATTTCTACCGCACGTGGTTCCCGGTCGCGCTCTCCGGCATCCTCGCCGGCTGCAGCGTGGTCGTGTACCGCACGCTGCTGCACCCTACGCATCCGTTACTGGGGCTCATCGTGGGGTTCGCGATCACCGCCGTCGTTTTCGTGGCTACGCTCGCGCTCGGCGCCGCCGGCCGCGCCGCGTTGAAAGATCTCATCGCATCGCTCGAGCATCTTCGGCCCTCGAAATAAAGAGCTGTTGGCGAGCGTGGATTAGCGTTCGCTCATTGCGAGCGCTGCATTACGGCCCGCGTCGTGCAGCAGCGCGTTTCATGAGACTCGCCGTCGTCGTCACGTACTTCCCGTCGGTATCGCAGACCTTCGTGCTGTCCCAGATCACCGGTCTGCTGGCCCGCGGCCACGAGGTCGACATCTTCGCCGTCGCCCGCGAACCGCTGCCTAACGGGACCGTGCGCGCCGATACGGGGTGCGGGCACCTCGTGGAGCGCACGCGCTACCAGCCGCGCACGTCCGAGTCGGCGCTCATGCGCGCCATCGGCGTTCCGGCGCTCGTGGCGCGCGAGTGGCGCGGCCATGTGCGTGCCGCCGCGCGCGCGGCGGCGCGCGGCGCCCATCACCGGGTCGCCGTGTTGTACGAGGGTGCGCCCTTCGCCCAACGCCACGCGTACGATGCCTTGCTCTGTCACTTTGGGCCGAACGGCGAACGCGCCCTTCGTGTGCGCGATGCCGGCATCGTGTGCGGCCCCGTGGTCACCGCGTTTCACGGCGCCGACATGAGCCGCTACGTATCCATGCAGGGCGCCGGCGTGTACCGCGATCTGTTCGCGCGCGGCGATCTGTTCCTTCCGGTGAGCGATGCGTGGCGCCGCCGGCTCATCGAGCTCGGCTGCCCCGCCGACAAGATCGAGGTCCATCGCATGGGCATCGCGTTGGACGAATTTCCGTACGGCCCTCTCCGCATGCCCACCGCCGATGAACCCGTCCGTTTGCTGTCCATCGCCCGCCTGGTGGAGAAGAAGGGCATCGAGTTCGCCATTCGTGCCGTCGCCCAGCTGCGCGGAAATGGTGTGGATGTCGTGCTCGACGTGATCGGCGACGGTCCCCTGCGCAGCTCCCTCCTGCGTTTGGTGCGGGAGCTCGGCATGTCCAACGCCGTGCGCATCGTGGGCGCTGGTACGCGCGAGGAAGTTGCCCGATCGATGCGCGCCGCTCACCTCGTGGTTGCGCCCAGTGTGACCGCGGACGACGGTGACATGGAGGGAATTCCCGTGGCCCTCATGGAGGCTATGGCCAGCGGCGTTCCCGTCGTCGCCACGCGGCACAGCGGCATTCCCGAGCTCGTATGCCACGGGGTGAGCGGCGTTCTCGTGCCCGAGCGCGACGTGAAGGCGCTCGCCGCCGCCATTCAGCAGCTCGTGGAGCGGCCCCAGCAGTGGCTCGCTCTCACTCGCGCCGCTCGGCAAACCGTGGAGCAGCTGCATGACGTCGAAGTGCTCAACGATCGGCTCGTCGAGCTGCTCGCGGGCCAGCGTCCCACTTCGCGCCGCCAGCGCGTCGTCCATTCCCGGTCGACCATGGCGTCCGGATCGAGTGTGGAGTCTCCGCCGAAGCCCCACCAGTTTCCGTTCGAGCCACGGTAGTGGGCTCAGATTGTCACAGAAGTGGCGCGCGGTAGTGCGCTGGATCATTTTCTTTTCCGATCCGCTTAGCCGTGTGTCGCGATTCTCTAATGTCACGGGCGGAACATTTGGTCGTTGAATGAGTAGGTGGATCCCAAGGCAGCGTCTTGCATCGGTTCCCGAGTGCTCGTAGGTTTCGCCGTCTCAGGCCCAAACCCTTAGCCTTACCACAAAAAGGCTCTCGTGTCTGAATACTTCTTTGTAATGCCGCGCTTCCTTCGTGGCGCGGCGCGTGTCCTAGATCTTGGAGCTGGGCTGCACAAGGGGAGCTACGTTATTAGCAACACTCCGGCCGAAGCCGATGCAAGGGCGATTGCGAGTGATTGGGCTGCTGTTGACGGCGATCTTGTGGTAGCTGCCTCTCAGCTCGCTCATGAGCAACAAGAAGAAACGGAACCGGCGCTCTAACCAAGCTCCGTCAGACATACAAACCCCTCCCAACAGCGTGCAAGCTCGACAGCTTCGCACGCTACGTGCGACGCAACTCTCAGCGCGCGTAACGTTCGGCCCGATTCCCAGCGCAGACGAGATGGCGCGTTATCAGCAAGTCCAATCGGACTTGCCGGAACGCATCATGCGTCAGTTCGAGCGCAGGACGGAAATGGCGGAGGCGCAGAGCGAGCATCGAATGGGGCTCGAAACTAGCGTCGTTGAAAACAACATTCTCATGGAACGCCTTGGTTGGGCTTCCGCGACAACGCTGGGGCTGGTTGTACTCGTGGGGTCAATCGGGTTGATCTATGTTGGGAAGTCTGTTGAAGGCTTCGCTGGCGTCATCGTCGCCTTAGGTACGCTGCTGGGTCTCTACGTATTCGGGCGGCACGATCAAGTGCAGGACATCGCCAAGAAGCGCGCCACGGAGATGATCAAGGCTGGGGTTACGCCAGAGCAGCTGGAATTGCTTCCAGGCCACCCGGAGTCCTAGGAGGCGAGCCATCGCCAAGAAGCAGCGCGCGTACGCTGGCTAAGACAAGAGACCGCTCCATGGGAACGGTCTCTTCGCTTTCCCGTCACAGTCTTTCGCCTCCGCTCAATCGGCAAGGCCGCGACAGATGCGAACCCCCTTGAGCTTGGAGAATAGAGGTTGGTTTGGGCTCGGACTCGCTGATCGCATGTCGGGCAGCGCGGCCATGCTGAATCTGCCACACTGAAAGTGACCCACTGACGAAGCCACCAACCGCTTGACCCACAGGCCTTTGTCTCGTCATAGTTCGGTGCCTACGATGACGAGTTTTTTAACACCGCCGGTTTGCGCCATCCGTGCAAATCCCGCGGTAGCTGTGTCTGCTACCGCTGGCGGAGTGCCGACGCTGTACACGAGAGAGCGCGATGTCGAGCAGTGGGGAGATGTGTTGGCAGTTGCTGTACACCAAGTCCCGCGCCGAAGAGTGGGTGGAGGTGAATCTGCGGAGGCAGGGCTACCGGACGTTGTTGCCGAGGGTGCGGGCGCGGTCGGGGTATCGCCCGTTGTTTCCGAGATACATTTTCGCCGGCTTCGAGGAGCGTCGGTCCGCCCGCGAGTTCCAGAGCACGCGGGGCGTGTCGTACGTCGTGAAGTGCGGCGACCGGCCGGCGCGAGTGCCCGTGGTGGTGATCGAGGAGATCGAGGGGCGGATGGACGCGTACGGTGTGGTGACCCTGGATCCGGTGGCGAAGGCGGATTCATTGTTCGTGAAGGCGGAGCGGGAGCGAGTGCGGGCGTTAGTCAGGTTTGCGGAGGCGGGGTGGAGGGTGCGGGTGGCGTGAGAGGGTTGTGCGCCGCGTCTCCCGATGCGCGATGACCTTCACCACTCCCACATTTCTTGTTTTCCTCGTCGTGATGTTCGCGACGTACTGGCTGCTCGACCGCAAAGGGCAGAATCTGCTCATCTTCGCGGGCAGCCTCGTGTTCTACGCCTGGTGGGATTGGCGCTTCCTCGGCCTTCTGCTGCTCTCGGCCGGGATCGACTTCGTCGTCGCGCGCCTGCTCCAGCGAACCACGGATCCCGGTCGCCGCCGTGCCTTTCTCGGCGTTTCTCTCGCGTCGAACCTGGGCATCCTGGGATTCTTCAAGTACTTCAACTTCTTCGTGGGATCGTTCGCGCACATGCTGACCAGTCTCGGCATGCACGCCGATACCTCCACGCTGCGCATCATTCTTCCGCTCGGTATCTCGTTCTACACGTTCCAGGCGCTCAGCTACACCATCGACGT
This sequence comes from Gemmatimonadaceae bacterium, assembly GCA_025450035.1. Taxonomy (GTDB): domain Bacteria; phylum Gemmatimonadota; class Gemmatimonadetes; order Gemmatimonadales; family Gemmatimonadaceae; genus JADGGM01. The sequence continues at coordinate 4,684 of JANWIF010000042.1, read as the reverse complement.
GTATCGCCGCCAGCTCGACGCGGTGGACGACCCTGTGCAGTACTTCTGCTTCATCGCATTCTTCCCGCACATGGTGTCAGGGCCCATCCAGCGGGCGACCCATTTACTGACGCAGTTCGGCAAGCAACGCCGGTTCGACGAGAGCGACGCCGCGGATGGCGCGCGTCAGATGTTGTGGGGCTTTTTCAAGAAGATGGTGGTCGCGGACAACTTGGCGCCGATGGTCAGCGCCGCGTATTCGCACGCCTCGACCGCGTCGGGTAGTGAGCTGTTATGGGCCACCTATGCGTTTGCCTTCCAGATCTATTGCGATTTCTCCGGTTACACCGACATCGCCATTGGTTGTGCGAAGCTGTTCGGCTTTCATCTCACCCGCAACTTCGCCTACCCGTACTTCTCCCGCGGCATCGTGGAGTTCTGGCGCCGTTGGCACATCACGCTATCCACGTGGTTTCGTGAATACCTGTACATCCCGCTCGGCGGCAACCGGGTCGCGACGTGGCGCAAGCATCTCAACGTCTTCATCGTTTTCGTCGTCAGCGGATTCTGGCACGGCGCGAACTGGACGTTTATTGCATGGGGTGGTCTGCACGGTTTTTTCTATCTTGCCGAGCCGGTGATTGGTCTCCGCGCGCCGTCGCGGGACCTGAATCACGACCACGCGCGATTTTCCACCGGTGACCTGCTCCGCATCTTCGTCACCTTTCAGCTCGTGTGCCTGGCGTGGATATTCTTCCGCGCCGACTCCATCTCGAGCGGGTTCACCATTCTGCATCGGATCGGGTCCGCCGTCGCCGCTGGCCAGTTAGGCGGGCCACCCCGGCGATCGCCGTTCGGGTGGGTGGTCGTCATGCTGGTCGTCGAATGGCTGCAGCGTGGCCGCCCGCACGCGCTCGCCGTGCAGTCATGGCGTCGTCCGGCCAGATGGGCTGCGTACTACGCGACGGTCGCGGCGATCCTGCTTTTCGCGCAATTGCAGTTCATTCCGTTCATCTACTTCCAGTTCTGAGGAGTGGCGACCGAATCGGGATTGCTGCCCGGCGTCCCGCCTCTTGCACCCGCCGTGCTCGTCGACGACGTCGTGCAGCGAGGCGCGGAGAGAGCCGTGCACTCGCAACGCGCCCTTGTCCTGCGTTGGTCCTTGCTGCTGCTGTTGTTCTGGACGCCCGTGTTGATCCTCGCGACTGCGTTCGAGCTCCTGCTATGGCGCACCGGGGAATCCTGGACCATTTCGCGTGTCCTCGATGTCCAGCGCCGCGATCCCGGCCGCCTGTTCTTGCGCCGCTATCTCGATCAGGGGCTGTACCGCTACAAGTTCCTCGGCATGCTCGAGCGCCGGCCCGCCATCCTCGCGCTCGGGTCGTCGCGTGTGATGCGATTCCGCGCACCGATGTTCGGCGATTCCGCCAATTTCTACAATGCCGGGGGGCTGATCCAGAACCTCGACGACCTCGAGAGCTTCGTGCGCCTCACGCCCGACACGGCTATGCCACGGGTGATCATTCTGGGCATCGACATGTGGTGGTTGAACGACAACGACCGGAGTCCAGAGGGCCTAACGTCAGGAATCGCGTTCGATGGCGCGTCGAGCTGGAAGAGCCAGCTGCTCACGGCGCGAGAGATGCTGATGACGCGAGGTGCGCTCGTTGGTGCCATTGCCGCCGTGTCGCCGCGCACCGGTGCGGGTGACGGGATCGGCCTCGCGGCGCGCGAGCGCGGCGAGGGATTTCGAAGCGATGGCAGTCTGACCAGCGCCCGCCGCCCTCCTGAGAACGCGGACTGGCACTTCGTGGACCGTGAGAATCCCATCATCCCGGATCGCATTCGCCAGGGGATCGACCGGTTCGAGCCGGCGCCCGCACTCTCGCTTGCTCGTCTGGCGCGATTGCGGAACGTACTAACGACGCTGCAGCGGCGCGGTGTGCTCATCCTCGGTTTCAACCCGCCGTTCTCGGCTGATGGTGCCGCTGCGCTCGAGAGCGATCCACGCCAACGTGAGCTCTGGCGTGAGTATCGCACCGGCGTCCCGGCATTGTTTACAGAGTTGGGCCTTCCGTTCGTCGACGCATCGACGACTGGCGCACTCGGGTTGGATGACCGATACATGAGCGACGGGTTTCACGCCGAGGAGACGTTTCATCTGTATCTTCTGCGGCGGTTTGCGGCCGACCCGCGCGTTGCGGCGGCGTTGCCGGGGATGGGCGCGGCGGTAGAGCGAGCCATCGCTTCTTCGAAGACCGACTACTGGTACGCGGATTTTCCAGGTCGATGATGAGCAAAGCGCCCTTAGCCGTCGCCGGCAACGTTGGAGGCATTCCGGTTCATCGCGGCGATAGATCATGGCCGTCGGCGTAGGCGCTCAACGTCACCGCGCGGACGTGGCGTCGCCCGTGCTCGACGAGCGCGGGGATGACAGCGTGCCGGTCATTGTCATTGATGGGAAATCACCGTGGCGGCGGTGGTTCGCGGACCTGTACGTGTATCGCGGTGCGCTGCAGAGCCTCGCGTGGCGAAATCTGCGATCACGTTACAAACAGGCTGCGTTAGGCATGACGTGGGCGGTGGTGCAGCCAGCCGTCCAGGTGTTGGTGTTTACGGTATTGTTCGGGCGGCTGGTGAAGGTACCGACGGGCGGTGTGCCGTATCCCGTATTCGCGCTGGCGGGGCTGCTCACCTGGAACCTGTTCAACAAGATCGTGAACGAAGGTGCCGTGTCGCTGGTGGCGAATCAGAACATCATAACCAAGTTGTTCTTCCCTCGGATCTATCTCGTGATCGCGTCCGGGGCATCGGCGCTGCTCGATGCCGCCGTCACGTCTCTGTTGCTGGTGGTGTTGCTCGCCGTGTATCACATCGCGCCTACCGGGCAACTGTGGCTCGCCGTGCCTGCACTCGCCGGCGTGCTGCTCTTTTCGTACGGCTTCGCCGCCCTCCTCGCCGCCATCAATGCGCGGTGGCGGGATGTGCAACACACGCTGCCGTTCCTGCTGCAGGTCGGGTTGTTCGTGACGCCGGTGATCTATCAAGTCACCTTCGTGCCCGAGCGATGGCGGTGGCTGCTGGCGCTGAATCCACTGACCGGGCTCATCGAGATTTTTCGAGCGGCCGTGCTCGGGACGCCAGTGCCCGAGGGATGGGTCGTGGAGCTCTCTCTTATAATGAGTGTCGCGGCAACTCTTGCCGGGGTGTGGCTGTTCCGGCGGTCGGAGGCGACGATCGTGGACGTGGTATGACGCGCCACGTGTCGGTGCGGGCGGAGCACGTGGCGAAGACGTACAACATCCCCCGAGAGGATGCGCCGCTGCCCAGCGACTACGTGAGGCGCCCCCGTTGGGCGCTCCGCGCTCCGCGAACGCGGTCCATCGATGCGCTGCGCGACGTCAGCTTCGAGCTGCACGAGGGTGAGGTACTCGGCGTGATCGGGCGCAACGGAGCGGGGAAGAGCACGCTGCTCAAGGTGCTGTCGCGGATCACCAGCCCGACATCCGGCCGCGTCGTGATGCGCGGCCGGGTGGCTAGTCTGCTGGAGGTTGGTACCGGCTTTCATCCGGAGTTGACTGGCCGCGAGAACATCTACCTCAACGGCATGTTGTTGGGCATGACATCGCAACAGGTGACCGCAGTGTTCGACGCGATCTGCGAATTTGCGTCGATCGGGCCATACATCAACGTGCCCATCAAGCGGTACTCGAGCGGCATGCAGCTCCGGCTCGCATTTGCCGTTGCGGCGCATCTCGCGGCTGACACGATGATCATCGACGAGGTGCTGGCCGTTGGCGATGCGGAGTTTCAGCGGAAGTGTCTCGGCGCGATGCGGGATGTGAGTCGAGCGGGGCGGACGACGCTGTTCGTGAGCCACAACATGTCGGCGATCGAGTCGTTGTGCTCGCGAGTGATCTGGTTGGAGAAGGGGGAGATTCGGGAGGCGGGGGCGACGGATCAGGTGGTGCGGAGCTATCTGCGCGCGGGGGCGGCGTCGACGGATGACGCTCCAGAGGTGGTCGAGTTGAGCAACGCCCCCCGCGGCTTTCAGTTAGGCGGTGCCAGGCTCAACACGATTCGGTTCCGTCGCGACGCGGCGTTGTCGGACGATGGACCGTGGCAGGTAAACTTCGGTGAATCATTCGCACTCGAGGTAGGTTTTTCGCTCAAGCCAGGGCTGATCGAGCCAATCGTTGGCATCGCCTTGCGCAACGATCGGGGTGAGGACGTTCTGACCAGCCACAGCGGTGACTTGCCGACCCGGTGGCCGACGGGTGGTGGCGACACGACAGCCGTCGTCTCGGTAGGTGCGCCGTGGCTTCGACCCGGAACCTACTTTATCGAAGTCGCGGTGATCTCCGGCGTTCAGCTCCTGGATCACGTGTCGAATGCAGCAACGTTGGTTGTGGCCGAGCAGTCTGCGGACGGCGCACCGCCGTTGCAGATCAAGAAGGGAGTCGTGGCTCCGATGTGGACGTGGTCGATAAGCTCGCTGGGATGAGTGATCAGCTGCTCTCAATACGGATTGATTTGAAGTGAGTGTGCTAACTCGCACGCTGACGGAGCTTCTACCGCACGGCGTTGTGCGCCGCGTAGCCGCGCTGCGTGCGGCGAGGCGTCGGGAGCACTTGGTGGCGCAGCGCCAGCGGGACCTGCGTCCAATCTCCGCCTCGGCCGGACAAGCGCCGCCGCTGGCGCGGTT
>JANWIF010000041.1 GCA_025450035.1 Gemmatimonadaceae bacterium | reverse complement strand
CGAGCTACCTCGAGGTGCAGGTCCTTCCGGCGACGCCGTGATACGCGCGCCCGGCCGCGATGTCGCGGACGTAGAGCTGCGTTTCCGTCGCGGTGAGTCTGGGCATCAACACGCTGTCTGGACTAGCCCAACGGCTTCTTCCACGCCTCAATTGTGCTCTGCCCGGCCTCGATGATGAGCGGCTAACCCTTTCCTCAGGACGCCTTCGCGGGCGAGTGTCTCGAGCTGCGCCCCGTCGTGGCTTACGACGACGCTGACACCGGCCCGCTCTGCTGCATGGAGCCACGCGAGCTCGCCGGCGATCGCCGCCTGGTCGACGGTCCCGACCCGGTGCGCCGGATCGGGCTTCTGTTTCTCCGTCTCGATGCCGAGGTGATTCAACGTAACGTCGCCCGAGAGGATCACCTCGCGTCCGGACGCGAGCTTGACGTACACCATCTGTGATCCCGGCGTGTGGCCCGGCGCCTTGATCAGCACGACGCCCGGCGCGATCGGTAGCTCGCGGTCGTAATCGAACACGATGTAGCGCCCGGCGCGGGCCGAGTCGAACGGCGTGAGCGTCATCGTCGAATTGTGGAGCAGCGACTCCATCTGCGCGCGTGTGAGCATTGTCTTCGGCGCCAGCTCGTTGGCGACTGCCGAGTGGGTCACGGTACCGATATGGTCGTAATGCTCGTGCGTGACCACGATGAGACCGGCGCCACGCAGCGCCGCGATCGCGCGGGCGTACCGGTCATCGAAGAACTCGCTCGAGTCGCCCGCTGCCATCGCGTGCGCGCGGTCCATCCCTGCATCGACCATGATCCACCCGCGCGCAAAACGGATCTGGAATACCGCAGTTGGCAGCGACACCGGCGTATTCGGCGCGTTCTCTACCGCCTCGGAGAGTGGAAACGACCACTCGGCCACATTGAGGTACCCAATCGCGGTCGGCAGCTCCCCAGGGACGGCGTGGACGAGACCGCGCGCAACCGTAAGCTCGGGCTGAGCGGCGAGCGGCTGGGCCAGCGCGAGCGCAAACAAGAGTCGGCGAATCACGACGCGTAATCTACGCGGGCCGGAATCGAACCGGCGCGTAGAGGTGTTGCAGAACGTAGTTTGGTCGCGCACGGGATGGCGGCGTGCCTTACCCTGGTCGCGACCGGCTCAGTGAGGCTCGCGGTATCGCTGATCTTGCCGGGACGACAACTGGTGCCGAGCGTTGGCTGCGTTGGCTCGCCGGACTGCGTCACGGAAACGTCACGCGGCGAAAGTGACACCGCGTATGTGCGGGTTACAGTGGCACTCAGTGGGCGAGCCGGCGGAGGCGTACATTCTGGCCCCCCTCCGCCACGAGATCGGATGTTGCGTCGCACGCAGACTGAGCATGACTTCCGAGCCGTTACGCACCGCGTTCAATGCCGACGCGGGGCGAGTGCGGGTCGTGATGCTAGTCTCCCCCACGTGAGGGGCTTGCCTTAAAGGGGCCGGGAGCCTCACTCCACCTGCCGGGGGGTCCAGATGCATCCGGTTCACCCCTCGACCCGGCTTTGTTTGCCGCACGTACCGACTCGCTACTCAAGGGGCTTCCGCACACATTGTGATCGTGTGCTCCGGCCGCGCGATCGCCTCCCGCAGCGAGCGCCGGCGGGGCGCGGGACAGGATGTGGTTCTTCTCAGCAGGTAAGCGCCAACATGCAAACGCTGTCCGAGACCGTGAGCCGGCTGGTGCCAGGCGTAGGCCGGGCGACGCCAATATTCTCGGTACTACTCATGATCCATATCGGCGCTGCCCTCACGTGTGTGGTGTCGGGCGCCGTGGCTGCAACGAGCCCCAAACAACCCGGTAGGCATCCGCGGGCGGGGACGCTGTACTTCTGGGCGCTCTCCGTCGTGTTCGTGACGACGGTCTGCATGTCGGCGGCCCGCTGGTCGAGAGACTACTACCTCTTGATCCTCGGAACGGTGGCATTTGGCCTGGCGTCGCTCGGCTACGCCGCGAGAAGAATTCGCTGGACCGGATGGACCACGGCACACATTCTGGGGATGAGCCTCTCCTATATCACCCTGCTCACCGCATTCTATGTCGACAACGGACCCAACCTCCCCGTGTGGAGGCAACTGCCGACGGCGGCGTTTTGGCTCGGGCCGCTCGTTGTCGGCTCGCCATTCGTGGTGTGGGCGATGGCTCGACACGGTCGCGTCCTCGACGACATCCGTGGCACTTTGCACGCGCTCCGCCGTCGCACCACAACGCGCCCGCAACCGGAGAGCCCGCCGGCCTCCTATCGGTCGGTCCGTGGGAGGCAGGGCCTTCCAGTACAAGAGCAGCACGATGATCGCCAGTGTGATCGGGATGACGTGGCGCAACGTCTTCCCCGCCCGCTGCATCGCCTCGAACTGTCCTGACCACTCGAGCCGGCAAGTTCGTCATGATGCGGCCATTCGTCGCCGCCTCGATCAAGACGCGCGATCCCAAGGCGGTCGACGAGGCGTCTGACACCTAGCCACGACAATCAGAACGCGACCCAAACGAAGACGTACAGCGTGTTGTTGCTGGTGGCTTGCCGGCCTGACCCATCATAGTTGGCCGCGGCGCCGTTGAACTGGCCGAACTGCACGCCCTGTATGCCAATGCGTGTATTCTGCCACGCGTTGAAGTCGAGTTCCTCGCTCACGCCATCAGTCGTGGGCCGCCCCGTCCGGCTGCCGGTCAAGGCGCCGGATGCATACAGCAACGAGTCGCGCGTACCCGTCGTCGAGAAATAGCCGAGGGTCAGGGCGTACCGCGCGGTCGGCTCCAACGTCACATTCACCCGCGCCGTGTTGACAGTGCGGTTGAGGCCAGAGGTTTCGCCCGCGGCCAGGAAAGCCGCAAGCGACTGTTGCTCGTTGATCCACGTCGTCCGCGCGATGACGACGCCTCCCTCCCCGAATGGGCGCTCGGCCTGTGCATCGAATGCGAGGTCGGTGAAGCGATTCGTAGATCCTGTAATACCCGCTGGATAGAGATGGGCGAGCAACCCGTATGTGCCGATCATGACGTACGTCGGCCCGAACTGATGTTCCAAGGCCGCGCGCCAGTAGGGCGTCACCCCGTGAACAGCGTTGGCCGCTGTCGAATCGGCGGGCGACGCGCCGGGTTGCAACGCCGTTCGATAACCCGTCGCCTCGAGGTACAGGAGGTTGTTCCAAAGCGCATATCCACCCAGCCCCACGACCTGTTCCGCCAGCGTGCCGTCGATCACCGTCCCCGCAACACTCCCCGGCGTCACGTCCGACGCGATGAAGGGATAGCCCCACGCTGGGGTCGTATTCCACGGATCCTGGACCGTCGGATTGTTGTGCAGCGTGATGCCGAACACGGCGTCGTGCGCCGCGATCTGCGCTCGGGTGACGTAGCGCAGATCGCTGTTGTCGATCCCGAATGTGCCCGAGCCGCCACTGTAGGTTGCCTGGATCAGCGACCCGATGTGCGGAGACAACGCACCGGCGAGAAACACGCTCAACTGCTGCGGGAACTCGGTCGCATCATTCTGCGCACCCGGCCGCCGCTGGGTGAGATGACTTTCCGCCCCTACCAGCATCACGGAAAGCGGAGGAATGGGCAGCAACGAGAGCGGCGTTCCTTTCTTCGGGTTCGGCTCGACAATCGGTTTGAGCCCGATCACGGAGTAGCCATTGAGCTTGAAGAGCCGGCCAAATGGCGTGAGTTGTGGAAACTGATAGTGGCACGCCGAACATGCGAGTCCCGTCTGCCGTGAGAAACTCGGCACTCGGCCGCGAGCCGCGACGATCAACTCCCGCATTCCGGCCGGCATCACGACGCCTCGCGATGTCAGTCCAAACACGGCCGGCAAGGCAGCCGGGGTGCTCGGGGTGTTCTCCCGTGCCGCGGCCGGACGCGCCGGACGCGATGCCGCAGCAGGCGAGGCATCGATCACCGTTGCCACCATGAGCGCCGCCACGGCGACGGCCACGCCACTCACGGTACGCCGCGGGTTCGCTGGGCCGGCCGCGAGTAACATCATGGGGTGGCCTTTCCATGGCCCACGGCCCACACGTACGCAGCCACTCGGCGGGCATCCTCGTCGCTGATTCCCCCGGGATGGCTGACCATTGCCGTGCCGGGCACTCCCTTCATCACCACGTTGAGTATCGCGTCGTATCCGCCGCCCTTCGCGTCCTTCCATGGGTGCGTCTTGAGCGTAGGCGCCATCGGGCCGCCTTCGAGATTGGGTCCATGACAGACTTGACAGCTCCCAGCGCCATGAAAGATCTCGCGGCCGCCCCCGATTGCGGCCGGCGATGCCGAATCCGCGACCGTTTGAGCCGCCGCCAACGCCGGGATGAGCACGATGGTGGTTACCGCACAACACAGCACACACAGGAGCCGCCTTCGAGCCCGCATTGATGCCTCCACAGGAAGGATTGCAATCGGTCGTGATCCGAAACCGCGAATCGCGATACAATATAGGCGTGACGATCGCGCCGCTACGTAAGGGAGTACCGGAGGCGGGGTCGGGAATTTGCCGGCTGCGCCGTGTCATCTCCGATGGTGCGCGCCCGCCAGCCGCACGGCCGCATGAGATCTCACCGAGGCGACGATGCCACGGCGCGTGTGGGGGAATGCCTCACAAGAACTGAGGGTGCGCCCTGACTCGTGCGGCAGTTCCGGACCGGTATCCTGCCAGTGTGAATTGTCCCCGTGTCGAGCTCACTACTACTGGCCCATCCTGACCTATGATCGACGCAACCGAGCGTCCCGGCCGCCCATCGCTTGCGATCCCGCGGAGCCGGCGTCTCTTCCTGCGGGACACCGCCCTCGCTGCTCTCGCCGCGGGCGCCGGCACCGCATGCGGCCGTGTCGCCGCCGCGCCGGCAACCCAGTCGAGTGCCTCCCCCGCACCACCCACGCCATCACCCGCGCAGATGGCTGCTTCCATGGACGCCCTGTGCGAGGCCGGAATCAAAGCGTTCCCCGCCAAGACTGAAGGGCGGGGCAACATGCTACTCGCGCCACGACTCGACGGACACGTGAAGATCTTCGAGCTCACGGCTCGCAAAACGCAGTGGGAGACGGCACCGGACCAGCGCGTCGAAGCCTGGACCTACAACGGCACGACGCCCGGCCCGCAGATCCGTGTACGCGAGGGTGAACGTGTGCGGGTTGTGCTCCACAATGAGCTGGACCAATCGACGTCCATTCATTTCCACGGACTCGAGCTCCCGAACGACCAGGATGGCGTTCCATTCGTCACGCAGCCGCCAGTCAAGGCGGGCGAGACTTACACCTACGAGTTCACGGCGCCGAACCCCGGCTCACATATGTACCACTCGCATCACAACGCCACGACGCAGGTGATGAAGGGATTGCTGGGCGCCTTCATCATCGAGCCAAAGAACGCGGGGTCTGAGCCGCACGCGGACATCGATTACGTGATGGTACTCAACGACGGTTTGAGCGGATACACCCTCAACGGAAAGAGCTTTCCCGCTACGGAACCGATCGTGGCCGAACACGGACAGGTCGTGCGGATCCGGTTCATGAACGAGGGCATGCTGATCCACCCAATGCATCTCCACGGCATGCATATGACGGTGATCGCAAAGGACGGTTGGGCACAACCTGCGCCGTGGAAGTGCGACACGTTGAACATCGCTCCGGGCGAGCGGTGGGACGTTCTCGTGAAGTGCACGAACCCCGGCACGTGGGCCTTCCACTGCCACATCCTTCCGCACGCCGAGTCGGAGCAGGGCATGTACGGTATGGTGACGGCACTGATCGTCAAGCCGAAGACAGCAATCACCTGAACGTCGATGCAGTGGTTACCGGAGCCGGTCCGGGATCATTTCAGAGTCTGGGTACAATCATGATGCGCAGTGACCTCATGCTGCACGCTGCCGTCTGTACGGCACTGAGACGAGCGCTCGGGCCAGTCGCGGGACGCGTCGGCGTCCGAGTCCACGACGGCGTGGTCACCCTCACCGGCAAGGTGGAGTCGCTGGATCAGAAGCACGCCGCGGAACGAACGGCTGGTTGGGTGGCCGGTGTCCGGGCGGTCGCGCAAGAATTGCAGGTCGATGGGATGCCCGCCGCGCCCCACGGCGATGTGGCACTCGCCAAAGCTGTGGCAGATTCGCTTGAGCTCGAAGGCATCCCCGCCCGCCGCCATGTCGCCGTCCGTGTCGAGGCCGGGTGGGTCGCGCTGAGTGGTG
>JANWIF010000040.1 GCA_025450035.1 Gemmatimonadaceae bacterium | reverse complement strand
GGTCCAGTCGACGATGGCGCTCATCTTTTCGGAGCTGGCGACGAGCGCGGTTTCGGCGCTGCCGCTGGCGATGAGTCCTTCGGCGATGGCGAGCCCGTACAGGAAGCCCGAGCACGCCGCACCGATGTCGAACGCCGCCGACCGTTCTGCGCCTAACTCTGCCTGCAGGTCGACCGCGGTCGCCGGGAGCAGGCGATCGGGGGTGGCCGTGCTGAGTATGATGACGTCCAAGTCGTTGGCCGCGACGCCCGCGCGCTGCATCGCGGTGCGCGACGCGTTGGCGGCCATACTGGCCGTCGTGTCGGTGGGGCCGGCGATCCGGCGCTCGCAGATGCCGGTGCGGTCGACGATCCACTCGTGGTTCGTGTCCAGTCCCATGGCCGCGAACTCGTGGTTGCGCAGCACCCGGTGCGGCGCGTAGTGGCCGATCCCGCTCAATTCCACGATGGGGCGATTCATGTGCGGCTCATCGCCGTATGCTCGAGGCGGCGCCCGATGTGCTCGACCATGCGTCTCTCCACGGCGCGCAGGGCGACGCCGATGGCGTTCTTGATGGCGCGCGGCGACGAGCTGCCGTGCGAGATGATGCTGACGCCCTTGACGCCTAACAACGGCGCGCCGCCGTAGTCTGAGTAGTCGAATCCCTGGAAGATCTTGGCGAGCACCTCTTCGGGCACGCCGCCACGCGTCATCATGGCCATGATCATTCCCGGCACGGACTCGTAGAACTTAAGCAGGACGTTGCCCACGAAGCCATCGCAGACCACCACGTCCACGGGTCCGCGCGTGCTGCCGCCGGCGAGAATATCGCGCCCTTCGCAATTGCCGGCGAAGTTGAGGTCGGATGCTTCGAGGAGCTTGTGCGCTTCCTTGACCGCCGCATTGCCCTTCTCCGCTTCCTCGCCGATGCTGAGCAGTCCGACCGACGGGTTGGTGCGGCCCAGAATGTCATCGGCGTATACGGCGCCTAACCGAGCGAACTGCACCAGTTCTTCGGCAGAGCAATCCACGTTCGCTCCAGCGTCGAGCACGACCACCGGATTGCGCGCGGTGGGAAAGACGGCCGCGATCGCCGGCCGCGTGAGGCCGGCGTGCAGCTTGAGCAGGAAGACCGACGCCGCCATCTGGGCGCCCGTGTTGCCGGCCGAGACGAAGGCATCGGCCTGTCCGGTGGCGTGCCGCTTGAGTCCCACGACCATCGAGCTGTTGGGTTTCGAGCGAATGGCGGCCGTGGGCTTCTCCGACATCTCGACGACATCCGGGGCGTGGATGATCGTGATGCGGTCGCGGATGCCGGGTGGGATCGCTGGCGCGGCGCGCAGCTGGGCGTCGAGCTCCGCCGCCACATCGTCCACGCGGCCGATGAGCTGAATGGTGTGCGCGGAATCGAGCTCGGCAAGCGCGAGCAGGCAGGCGGCGACGGGCGCCTGCGGCGCCAGGTCGCCACCCATCGCGTCCAACGCGATGCGAGCCAACGTTAGGCTTCCTTGGCTTCGACCCGCTGCTCGCCGGCGTAGTATCCACACTCGGGACAGACGTGGTGCGGACGCTTCATGCTCTGGCAGCGCGGGCACGCCTGGATCGCGATCGCCGGCGCTTTCTTGTGGGTGTTACGAGCGCGCTTTCTCCGCTTGGACGTGCGGCGCTTGGGAACGGCCATGGGAAGTCAACCGAGGTGAAAGGGTACGGCTAGGGCGAGTCGTGGCCGGCAGCATGCAGCGGACTCTGGCGCTCGTCGTCGGCCGGGTCGCAGGCGCACGGGCCCGCATTGAGGTCGGCGCCGCAGTGCGCGCAGAGCCCGCGGCAGTCTTCGCGGCAGAGTAGAAACTCTGGTGCCGACAGCATCCATAGTTCTCGAATCGCCGGTCGCAGGTCGAGACTCCGCGCGCGGGGCGGAATCGGATAGGTATCGGGATCGTCGGCCACTTCGTCGCCGGCGTCAACGAACAACGCGTGCACATCTTCGGATACCGGGGTGGCAACCGCGCTCAGGCACCGGCGGCACGCAACCTTCGCCGTGGTCTCAATGCGGCCGCTCCAGTAGAACCGGCCACTCCCAGCACTGGAGAGGCGGCCGCTGGCGCGGACGGGAGCTGCCGGCAGCGTATCACCCTCGGTCCAGATGGGGTCATCGGTAGCGAGCTCCCCGTCTACGCGGACCGCGTTCCGCTCCAGTTCCCGAATGTCGTAGGACAGCATAACCCTTAATTCTATAGGCAGATGGGGTGGTGAACAAGGTGGCTGGTAGTTGGTGGTTGGTAGTTGGTGGTTGGTAGCTACGCACTACGACAGACAGTACGTGCCAACTACCAACTTCCGACTACCAACTTCCAACTACCAACCACCAACACCAACCTCCATCTCTGCGAAGAAGAACCCCATCTCCGCCACAGCATTCTCGTCCGAATCCGACGCGTGAATCGCGTTTCGCTCCTTCGACACGGCGTAGAGCTTGCGCACCGTGCCCGGAGCCGCCTCGGCGGGATCGGTGGCGCCGATCACCGTCCGCAGCGTCGCCACGGCGTCGTCTCGTTCGAGGACCATCGGCATGCAGCGGCCCGAGGTCATGAAGCTGGTAAGCGAGGCAAAAAACGGGCGGCCACGGTGAACGGCATAGAATGCCTCGGCTTGCGCCTGCGAGAGATGTGCGACGCGGGCAGCGCGAATCGTGAACCCACTGTTCTCCAGGTACGCGATGATCGCTCCCGCCTTCCCTGCGGCGAAGGCGTCGGGCTTGATGATGGTCAGCGTGCGTCGTCCGGCCATGGTCAGAATCCTATGAGTTTGCGAACGATGTCCCCGCGGGTGAGAAACCCTACCAGGCATCCCTCGCGCACCACGGGTACTCGCTCGACGTCCTTGTTCGACATCACCGACGCGACCTCGGCGAGCGGTTGATCGGGAGATACACACAATACCTGGCGCGTCATGACATCCCGCACCGTGCGCCGCGCCTGCTCGGCCGCGTTGAGCGGGCGCGCGGCCGCGCCGCCGAGAAAGGCCGCGCTGCTGAGCATGTGGCGCATGAGCTCGCGCTCACTCAACATGCCGACGAGCATTCCGTCGCCATCGACGACTGGCAGTCCGCTCACGCGCGAGCGCACCATGTCCCGCGCGGCTTCGCGGAGCGGTGTTTCGGGACGCGTGGTGTGCGGCCGCAGTGTCATCACATCGCGCACCGTGAGATGCGGCGCGATGTCGATATTGCCTAACGCAGGCAGCGAGGCGACGTCGGCCGGCGTCTTGGCTGCGAGCCACGCCTCGACCACGTCGGGCTGCGACAACAACCGGGAGAACGCGCCGAGGACCTGGAGATACCGAGCCGCCTGGCGCGGGTGCGCGACCAGCAGGACGATGATGCGCGCCTGCTGCCACTCGGCGTCACCGGCCTCTCGTGCGATCGGTTCGGCGGCGACGCCGATGGCCACCTCCAGGTCGCGCACGGCATCGGTGCGATAGTGCGTGAGAAAGGCGCGGTCGCCGAGCATGACGATGTCCTCGCCGCGGGCCTCCTCCACGCGCTGGCGCAGCTTTTCCGGATCGTCCACCGCGCCGGCCGCGGCGAGCCGTTCGACGAGCGCCCACGCCGCGTCGGCGAGCGAGCGCGCCACGAGCGGGGCCGCGACCCGGTCCGCGCTCACGAGCTCGGACAGCTTCACATGCGTTCACGCAGCAACGGGACGAACTCCACTGGCCGTTGGGCGATGCCCATGCCGGCCTCACGGAACGCGTCGAGCTTTTCGGCGGCAGTGCCCGATGACCCGGAGATGATGGCGCCGGCGTGTCCCATGCGGCGGCCCGGCGGCGCGGTCTGTCCGGCGATGAACCCGACCACGGGCTTGGTCATGTGCTCGCGCACGAACCGTGCGGCCTCCTGTTCGTCGGTGCCGCCGATCTCTCCCATCATCGCCACGGCCTTCGTCTCCGGATCGGCCTCGAACTGCGTTAGGCAATCAATGAAGTTGGTGCCGTTGATCGGGTCGCCTCCGATGCCCACGCACGTCGACTGGCCGATCCCGGCGCGCGTGAGTTGGTAGACGACCTCGTACGTCAGCGTGCCCGACCGGCTCACCACGCCCACCGATCCGGGCGCGCAGATGCGACCGGGAATGATCCCCACCTTGCTCGCCCCGGGCGTGATGAGTCCCGGGCAGTTGGGCCCGATGAGTCTCGCCTTCCGGTCCTGCACGTACGGATAGACGCGCGTCATGTCCAACACCGGCACGCCCTCGGTGATGCAGATGATGAGCGCGATACCGGCATCCGCCGCTTCCATCATGGCATCCGCTGCGAATGGCGGCGGCACGTAGATGACGGTCGTATTGGCGCCGGTCGCCTGAACCGCATCGGCCACGGTGTCGAACACCGGGACGGCGCCTTCGAATCGCTGTCCGCCCTTGCCGGGCGTCACTCCGGCCACGACGCAGGTGCCGTACTCGATCATCTGCTTCGCGTGAAACGATCCATCGCGTCCGGTGATCCCCTGCACCAGGAGCTTCGTGTTTCGATCGATGAAGATGCTCACGCCGCCTTCCCCCCCGTGGCTAACCGGACGGCCTTCTGCACCGCTTCGTCCATATCGATCAACGCGGTGAAGCCATTTTGCTGGAGGATCTGCACGGCGATCTCTTCGTTCGTGCCGGTGAGGCGGATGACGATCGGGACTGACAACGGATGCTCCCGTGTGGCGGCGACGATCCCGTTCGCCACGTCATCCGTGCGCGTGATGCCGCCGAAAATGTTGAACAGAATGGCTTTCACATTCCGGTCGCGCGTGATGATGCGGAGCGCATGGACGACCTTCTCCGGATTTGACGACCCGCCGATGTCGAGGAAGTTCGCGGGTTCGCCGCCGTAGTACTTCACGAGATCCATGGTCGCCATGGCCAGGCCGGCGCCGTTGACGACGCAGCCCACGTTGCCGTCGAGCTTGATGAAGGTGAGGCTCGCCTTCCGCGCGGCCACTTCGCTCGCGTTCTCCGCCGACTCGTCCCGCAGGGCGGCGATCTCCGGCCGCCGTTCCAGCTCGTTGTCGTCGATCACCATTTTCGCATCGAGCGCGAGCACATCGTCGCCAGTGGTGACGACCAGCGGATTGATTTCCGCCAGCGATGCGCCGCTGGAGAGAAACGCCTGCCACAATTGACGGAGGATCTTCGCCGCCGCGCGCGCGTGCTTCGCGTCCGTGTACAGGAAGAATCCCATGCGCGATGCTTCGAAGGGCAGCAGACCGTAGCGCGGGTCCACGGGCAGTCGCAGGATCTTCTCCGGCATCGTCGCCGCCACTTCCTCGATGTCGATGCCGCCCGCCGGACTCACCATGAACACGGCCCGCTTCGACGCGCGGTCGACAATCACGCCGGCGTACGCCTCGCTCGCAATGTCCGCGGCCGGAGTAACCAATACCTTGGTCACCGTTAGGCCTTTGATCTGCAGGCCGAAGATCTGCTGGGCCATGGTGCGCGCGTCGGCCGGCGTGTTGGCGAGCATCACGCCTCCCGCCTTCCCGCGTCCGCCGGCGTGCACCTGTGCCTTGACCACGACGCGCGTACCGAACGTGCGCGCAATGCGCTCGGCGTCTTCGGGGGTGGTCGCCACCTCACCCGGCGGTACGGGAATGCCGCAACGCCGGAAGATGTCCTTTGCTTGGTACTCGTGAATGTTCACTTGGTCTCCACGGTGATCGTCGTCCCTGCCTCGCCGCGCACCGCTTCACGGCCGCGACTGAGCTCCGTAATGATAGCGCGCCCTCTCGTGCGTCGCACGAACGCCGTCGCGGCGCGGACTTTGGGTGCCATGCTCCCTTCACCGAACGCGCCACGACCATCCAGCCGTTCGGCTTCATCAACCGACAGCGCACGCAGTGCTTGTTGCTGCGGGGTCCCGAAGTCGCGATACACCGCGTCCACATCGGTGAGAATGAGGAGCAGCGTCGCTCTCAGGTCGCCGGCCAGCACGGCCGCGGCGAGATCCTTGTCCACGACGGCGTCGACCCCTTCCCAACCGAGGCGGGGATCGTTGTACACAGGCACACCGCCGCCGCCGCACGCAATGACAATCGTACCCGACCTTACCAGTTGGGCAATGACGTCGACCTCGTGGACGGCGAGCGGCTGTGGGCTGCCCACCACGCGGCGCCATCGACCGCGCGCGTCTTGCTTCACCTCGACGCCCTGGCGCGTCAGCGCGTGCGCGCGCTCCTCGGGAATCTCGTGGCCGATGAACTTCGTGGGCGCGGCCAGCGCGGGATCCTCGGGCGACACGTGGACCTGGGTGATGACGGTGGCGACGCGCCGCTCGCTGCCCGAGCGGCGCAAGGCATTCTC
>JANWIF010000039.1 GCA_025450035.1 Gemmatimonadaceae bacterium | reverse complement strand
GACAACGTGACGCCGCCCAAGGACTACGCGGCGTGGGGCGAGCTGATACGGCGCCTGGCTGCGCATTGCGTCGCGCGATATGGCAAAGGCGAAGTCGCCCGTTGGATGTTCGAGGTATGGAACGAGCCGAATTTGCTGGCGTTCTGGACTGGCACGCAAGGAGACTACTTCCGACTCTACCAGTGTACGGCGGCGGCCATCAAGAGCGTCGACGCCGGACTGCAAGTCGGCGGTCCGGCCACGGCGTCCAATGCCTGGATCGAGGAGTTTCTCGAGTTCTGCGACCGCACGCACACTCCTCTCGATTTCGTGAGCACGCATCACTACCCGACCGATGCTTTCGGTCGCCCGGGCGACGACACGGACGCTCAGCTCGCGGCGAGCACCCGGAGCGTGTTGCGCGACCGCGCCCGGGCGACGCGCGCGCTCGTTGGGCGGCGTCCGCTCTACTACACGGAATGGAGCACCTCGTCCAACGCACGCGACCCGCTGCACGACGAGCCGTACGCCGCGCCAGTGATCGTGAAGACGATGCTCGAGGCGCGCGGTCTCGTCGACGGGTATAGCTGGTGGGCCTTCAGTGACATCTTCGACGAGAACTACTTTCCGTCGACTCCGTTCCAAGGCGGGTTCGGGCTGCTCACGCTCCAGGGGGTCGCGAAGCCGTCGTACCGCGCGTTCGAACTCCTCCATCGCTTAGGCACCGACCTGGTGATGGCGATGGAAGATGTCCATCCCACGGTCGATGCCTGGGTGGTTCGCCAACCGCACGACCGCGGGGTGACGGTCATGCTGACCAATCACGCGTTGCCGCGGCATCCAATCGACACGGAGCACGTACGCATCGAGCTCGCGGGCGCGGCGCGGCCGCTGGCGGTGACGGTTCGCCGGATCGACGCCGACCACGCAAACGCAAAGGCCCGGTGGATAGCGTTAGGCAGTCCTCGGTATCTCAATCGGCATCAGGTCGACGATTTGGACGATGTGTCGCGCCTGGCGCCCGTGAGCGCGACGTGGTCCTACGAGGACGGCGTGTTGCGGATCCCGTTGGACATTCCAGTCCACGCAGTTGCCGCGGTCACCGTCGACGCCACGCCATGGGCGGGTGCGCCCGTTGACGACGGACCACCGGCGCATTGCGCATGACCGCCCGCATCGACGAGGCGGCCCTCGACGAACTCGAACGGCGCGCGTTCACCTACTTCCTCCACGAGGTGGACCATCGCACGGGCCTGGTGCGCGACAACACTCGGCCTAACGCTCCGGCCAGTATCGCCGGATCGGGGTTCGCGCTCGCCTGCTATGCGGTGGGCGCGGAGCGAAGGTACGTGTCGCGACCTGAGGCGGCCGAGCGCGCGCGGAAGGCGTTGCGCTTCTTGTGGGAGGCGGCGCAATCGCAGGAAGCCGAGGCGACCGGCTGGCATGGCTTCTTCTACCACTTCCTCGCGCTGGAAACCGGGCGTCGCGTGTGGACGTGCGAACTCTCGACCATGGCCTCGACAATCGCCCTCGCGGGAGCACTCATGGCGAGCATGTACTTCGACCGCGACACGCCTGCCGAGCGCGATATTCGCTACTTCGCGGACGCCATCTACTGCCGGGTCGATTGGTTGTGGGGCGCCAACCAGGCGCGGACGGTGTCGATGGGCTGGCGTCCGGAATCGGGTTTCCTTCCCTGGGCCTGGGAAGGTTACACCGAGGCGTTGCTTGTGTATGTGTTAGGCCTCGGCTCCCCAACCCATCCGCTGCCTCACGACAGCTACGCCGCGTGGACGGAGACGTACCAGTGGGTCGATCGGGATGGGTACGAGTACCTCTACGCAGGCCCGTTGTTCATTCATCAACTGAGTCACTGCTGGATCGATTTCCGTGGTATTCAGGACGCGTACATGCGCGGCAAGGGAATCGACTACTTCGAGAACAGCCGCCGGGCGACGTACGTGCATCAGGCGTACGCGAGCCGGAATCCCTGCGGCTGGGCCGGATACTCATCGACCTGCTGGGGCGTGACAGCGAGCGACGGTCCCGGTCCCGCGACCGGTGTCTACGGGGGGAAGCAGCGACAGTTTTACGGCTACCACGCGCGCGGCGTCCCCGATGGCATCGATGACGGCACGCTGTCTCCATGGGCGATGGTGACCTCGCTGCCATTTGCACCGACGATCGTGCTGCCATCCATCGCGTCCGTCGACGCTGCGCATCCTGAGGTCAAGTATGACTACGGCTACACCTCCAGCTTCAACCCATCGTTCCCGACAGCGGCTGCAGGCGCAAGCGCCACGGGAAGGGGCTGGTCATCGCGGGCACACTATCCGATCAACCAGGGGCCCGTTGTCCTCATGATCGAGAACTATCGATCGGGTCTCCCGTGGCGCCTCATGCGTCAATGTCCGTACGTCGTGGCCGGCCTTCGTCGCGCTGGATTCAGCGGTGGATGGCTTGCCTAACTCCAACCGAACGAGATAGATCATGTCGAGAACGGTCGACACTACCACACCGTCACGCACGGCGGCGCCCTTGGCGCCAGTGCGGCGGGTGCAACTCAGGCGGTCCGCGGCACCTCCTCCCACAACGCCGCGTCCGGACGCGATCGGTGGGCGCGACGCAGGCATCGACATCCCACGACTGGCCGCCGCGTTGCGGGCGCGTGTGCGCGGCGAAGTCCGGTTCGGCGACGGCGATCGGGCCCTGTATGCGACGGATGCCTCCAACTATCGGCAGATTCCAATCGGGGTCGTCGTGCCGCGTGATGCGGACGATGTCGCCTCGGCGATTGCCGTCTGCCGCGAGTTCGGTGCGCCGATCGTCGCGCGCGGGGGGGCCACCGGTCTCGCCGGGTCGGCGTGCAACGCGGCAGTGGTGTTGGACATGAGCAAGTACATGAACCGCGTGCTGGAAATCGATTGGGACGCCCGCTGGGCCCTCGTAGAGCCGGGCGCGGTGCTCGACGATCTCCGCACCCGGGCGGAAGAGCGGCATCTTACATTCGGACCCGACCCGGCTACGCACAACCGCAATACGTTAGGCGGAATGATCGGCAACAATTCGTGCGGGATGCACGCGCAGATGGCGGGGAAGGTGGAAGAGAACACGCTGGAGCTCGAGATCCTCACGTATGACGGATTCCGTACGTGGGTTGGGCCGACGACCGACGAGGAACTCGGCGCGATCATCGACGCTGGCGGCCGTCGCGGTGAGATCTATGCGCGCCTCAGAGGCATCCGGGACACCTATGCCGACCAGATCCGCGCGCGATTCCCGGACATCCCGCGTCTCGTCTCGGGCTATCCGCTTCACCAGCTGCTGCCGGAGCACGGATTCAACGTCGCGCGGGCGCTGGTCGGCACGGAGAATACGTGCGTGACGGTGTTGCAGGCCAAGCTCCGCCTGGTGCACAGCCCGCCGGTGCGCACGCTCCTCGTGTTCGGATTTGCCGACATCTTCACCGCCGGCGACCAGGTGATGTTCTGTAATGCGCACCAGCCGATCGCGCTCGAGGGGATCGACAGCAGCATGTTCACCTACATGCACGACAAGGGCCTCTCGACCGCCGGGCGCTCGCTGTTCCCAGCGGGCAACGCGTGGCTGGTCGTCGAGTTCGGGGGCGAATCCAAACAGGACGCTGATGCTCAAGCACAAGGGCTGATGGATGCGTTCGGGGCAACGCCGAATCCGCCAAGCATGAAGCTCGTCGACGACGAATCGGAGGAGAAGTTGCTGTGGCAGATCCGGGAGTCAGGTCTTGGCACCACGTCCAAGATCCCGGAACTGCCCGATTTCTATCCTGGCTGGGAAGACTCCGCGGTGGCGCCGAAGGATGTCGGTCGCTACCTGCGCGACCTCCAACAGCTGTTCGATACGTATGGCTATACGGCGTCACTGTACGGCCACTTCGGACAGGGCTGCATCCATTGCAGCATCGACTTCGATCTCTATACCGCAGCAGGCATCGAGAAGTGGAAGCGGTTCCTGATCGAGGCCGCGCATCTCGTCACGTCGTACGGTGGCTCCCTCTCGGGCGAGCACGGCGACGGTCAGGCTCGGGGGACGCTGCTTCCGATCATGTTCGGGGACGAGATCATGGGAGCGTTCCGCGAGTTCAAGTCGATCTGGGATCCTGCGGGGAAGATGAATCCCGGCAAAGTGATTGACGCATACCCGGTCGACGAGAACCTCCGATGGGGAGCGCACTACCATCCGTGGGAGCCGGAGACGCACTTCTCGTTTGCCGACGATCGCGGGAGTTTCGCGTACGCCGCGAACCGCTGCGTGGGAACCGGCAAGTGCCGCAAGCACGACAGCGGGACGATGTGCCCGAGCTACATGGTCACACGGGAGGAGAAGCACTCGACTCGCGGCCGGGCGCGATTGCTCTTCGAGATGCTCGAGGGCAATCCGCTCGAGACGGGCTGGCGGGACGAGTCGGTGAAAGAGGCGCTCGACCTGTGCCTAGCGTGCAAGGGCTGTCGCGGCGAATGCCCGGTCAACGTGGACATGGCCACCTACAAGGCGGAGTTTCTCGCCCACTATTTCAAGGGCCGACTGCGTCCGGTCCACGCGTATGCGTTCGGGCTCATGCAGTGGTGGGCACGTGCCTCCGCATGGATGCCGGGGGTCGTCAATTTCTTCACACAGACGCCCGGACTTCGCAACATGGCCAAAGCCGTGGTGGGGATGGCCCCAGAGCGGAGCATCCCCAAGTTCGCGCCGCAAACGTTCCGCGCGTGGTTTCACGGACGCGCCGTCGCGAACCATGGCCTAACGCAAGTGCTATTGTGGCCCGACACGTGGAACAACCACTTCCATCCCTCCACCGCGCAGGCGGCAGTGGACGTGCTGGAGGCGGCGGGGTTTCAAGTCGTGATTCCGGCCAAGCTGCTGTGTTGCGGCCGGCCCCTGTACGACTACGGCATGCTCCACCTGGCCAAGCGGCAGCTCCGGCAGATCCTCGACGCCTTAGGGCCGCAAATTCGGGCTGGGATGTGTGTCGTGGGGCTGGAGCCGAGCTGCGTTTCGGTGTTTCGCGACGAGCTCGTGAACATGTTGCCTGGCGATGCGGATGCGCGGCGGCTGAGTCAGCAGACCTATCTGCTCAGTGAATTTCTGGCGCAGAAGGCGCCCAATTTTGAGATCCCGCCGCTGCGCGCCAAGGCGGTCGTTCACGGGCATTGCCATCAGAAGGCCGTGCTGAAGTTCGGCGATGAGGAGACGTTGCTCAAGAAACTCGGTCTCGACTACACCGTGCTCGATTCGGGCTGCTGCGGAATGGCCGGCGCGTTCGGCTTCGAGAAGGGGGACCACTATGACGTCTCGATTGCTTGCGGCGAGCGTGTGCTCCTTCCTCAAGTCCGCGGGGCCGCGCTGGACACGCTCATCGTGAGCAACGGCTTCAGTTGTCGCGAGCAAATTGCGCAAACGACGAACCGGCAGGCGATGCACATCGCACAGGTGCTCAAGATGGCGCTCGATCATCGGGCGCCGCACCCACGTCCCGAGCTCGCCTACATGCCCGACGTCGAGCATGCGTCGGCGGCCGCGCACGTATGAACGCCATTGCCATTGTTCCGGGCACCGCCGGCTCGCGCCTGGTCGAGCGCTCCGAGCCTGACGTCAAGAATCCGGATGACGTCAAGCTTCGAGTCCTTGGCGTCGGCATCTGCGGCACCGATCGGGAGGAGGTGTCCGGCGGCCGGGCGCAGGCGCCGGAGGGTCGGAGCGAGCTCGTGATTGGCCACGAGATGGTAGGACAGGTCGTGGCGGCGGGGGCCGGGGTCAGTCGCGTGCGCGTTGGGGACCACGCGGTGTTCACGGTTAGGCGGGGGTGCGGGCAGTGCGCTTCGTGCGGAATGGGCCGCTCCGACATGTGCCAGACGGGCAAGTACCGGGAGCGCGGCATTCGCGGACTCGATGGCTATCAGACCGAATACGTGGTCGATCAGGAGCAATACGTCGTACGCATTCCGGTGGAGCTGGCCGCCGTGGGCATGTTGATCGAACCTCTCTCGATTGTCGAGAAGGCATGCGACGAGGCGCTGCGCCTGCAGATCGTGCGGCGACCCGATGCGGCGACGGAGCCCGACTGGCTGGTGGGACGCCGGTGCCTGGTCGCCGGGCTAGGACCCGTAGGGCTGCTGGCCGCGATGATGCTGGCGCTGCGGGGAGCCGACGTCTACGGGTTGGACATCGTGGACACCGAGGCTGCCCGGCCACAGTGGTTGCGCGTTGTGGGTGGCCAGTACATCGACGGTCGAAAAATCCCAGCCGACCGCGTCCTATCGGTCATGGGCCCGATGGAAATGGTCATCGAGGCCGCGGGGGTCGCGTCCCTGGAGTTCAACTTGCTGGATGCGCTGGGACTGAACGGGGTGTATGTGCTGACCGGTCTCCCGGGTGGCAATCGGCCACTGAAGATTCCGGGGGCGCAGTTGGTCCGGCAACTGGTGTTAGGCAATCAGATCATGTTGGGCAGTGTCAACGCGGCGCGCGGCCATTTCCAGATGGCGGCGGACGACCTGGCGCGGGCGCGGTTACGATGGGGCGCGCACGTGGACGGGCTCATCACCCGGTATCCTGTCGCGCAATTCTCCGAGTTGGTGGGCCACGCGCAGCCCGACGCGATCAAGGAAGTCATCACCTGGGCGAGCGCGTGACCGCGCCCAGCAGAAATCGCGCGCTCGGACATTCCGCGCGTCTCCGCCCTCTCCTCGCCGGCCACCGTTAGGCGCTCGCGCCGGCGGAATATCGGAGCGTCCCGTGCGCCAAGACGTGCGCACCCGGCGTGAGGGTTGCCGGCGTGACCTTGCCGAGTCCCATGATGTGCTCCACCGGGACGCCGCGGGCCAGCACGTAGTCGGCGATGATGCGGCGATGACAGCGCCACCACACGGCTTCGGCGCACATGATCGCGCACCGGTGGGCGCTGGCCAGGGCCAGCAGCTCGTCCAGGCCGGCGCGGAATTCGGCGGTCTCCGCGTAGTCCGCGTAGCTGCGAAAGGCCAACTCGCGCCAGAGTGTATTCGTGGACGGCGGCGCCCCCTTGGGATGGTGGCGTCGCCCGCCGAGCGAGCGCAGATGCCGGTAGCCAATGCTCTCGGAAGCCAGCGTTGCTGGAAGCGTGTCGATATTGAATTGGGGCATCGCGCGCGACCGCGGGATCGAGCGCACGTCGACGAGCAGGTCGACGTCGACCTGCCGGAGCAGCGCAACGAAGTCGGGAATCGTGCGCGTGGAATGGCCGATGGTGAAGATCGTCGGCGGTGATGGCTTCATCCCGCGCCGGCAGAGCCGGGGAAGACCGTTCGCGAGGTGCGCATGGTGAGAATCATACATGCGCGCCGGTCAACCCGCTCCCCACCGCGGGGCTACGGCATCACCCGGTACCGCACCGCCATTCCCTCCTCGTTGTGAAAGGAGACGTGGCAGTGAAAGAGCCACGTGCCGACATCGTCGGGCACCATGTCGGCAACGGCCATCTGCATCATCGCCAGTTGGGCGACATCGGTGCGCATGCCGTTCAGGATGACGGTGTTGCCGTGCCAGTGGGGGGCGTGAAAGTCGAAGTCGTTAGTCGAGGCCATGAGATACCAGCGCACGCGCTCGCCCTTCCGCATCGTGAGTGCCGAAAGCGGCATACTCCCGTGCACGAATCCGTTGATCGTGAACTTCACGAACCAGGGATAGGCGTCCTGTGGCAACGAGGGGTTGGGCTTCGGTCCGCGGCTGAAGACGGAGTCGGGCGACGGTAGGAAGTTTTCCTTCGCGAGCCAGCTGTCCTGTTCTTCCACCTGCATGAACGAAGCGACGATTTCGCGGTCCACATCGTTGGGCGAGCCGTCGGGCCGCGCTTTGCCGCGTGCGGTGATGATGATCGGACCGAAGAGCCCGGTATTGATGTCGCGCACTTCATCCACGTGGGAGTGATACATCCACATCACGGAGCTTCCATCCATCGGACCCGGGCCCGCCCGCTCGGGCACGGGCCACACGTAGACATAGGTCGCTCCGGGCGCCACTCCGTCGTCGGCCTTGTCGGCACCGCTCGTGCCATCGTTGTACGGCACGCCCTCGGAACTCTTTTGGTAGAACACTCCATGCGGGTGGACGCTGAACGGTCGGTGGGCATTGTTCCGGAACACCACGCGTATGGTATCGCCCACGACCCCACGAATCAGCGGGCCGAGGAAGCCCAAGTGCTGCCACTCCGCCGGGCGTGGCGTGAGCGTGCGGAACGTGCTGTCCGTGTACTCCCGGTAGAGCACCTTCTTGTACACCGTACTTACCGGCCGCGGGTGCGCGTTGGCAAAGAACGCCGTGTCGGCGTACGGAACGCCGGCAATGTCGTCACGTCCGCCGGGCACATAGTCCCACATCACTTCGTCAGCGGCGATGTAATACGTCCGTGTGCGACCGCCCTGGTCCGCCGATTGCGCGTCGACCGCCGCGGTCGAAAGGAGCGTGAACAGGGTCAATCCGGAGAGAACAAGGCGTCTGTGAGGGATCACGGTAGCTCTCCTGACATTGCGGGTTGTCGGGGTCGGCGGGCCGAAGCGTCGGGGCAACTCGGCCGCGACTGCGGAACGCGTGCGGCGTCCTGGCTCCCACGGATGATGACCCCTGACCATTAGCCGCGCGTTACCGTCGCGTTATCTGGAGGACGCTCGGCGGGTGAGTTAGGCAGGTCCGTGGGAGCCGGGACGTCACGCACTCCCCAGGCGTGGGGTCTGAAGGTGCACCAACCCAGGCGGCGGTGCGGTGGCGATCCGAGGCATGGGACGAAGTTCTTCCGACGCCAGGCTACCGCGTCATTGCCAATCGTCGTCAGCGGTATTAAGTTAGTTCAGTAGGCCATGCGCCTGGCGCGTGGTCGAGAGGCGATGGATTTGGGGCCCGCCAAAATTGCGGGCCTTTTTTGTTTCCGTCGCAGCCGCCAGTTGGCGGCGCCCCTTCGTGAGGGTTGTCACGAGTACGTTGTCGTCGGTTCGTACAGCATCTGGTCCCAGGACCGCGCTCCGACCACAGCAGAGTTCAATTTTGAGGAGCATACCATGCGTACGACCGGCGTAGTAAAGTGGTTCAACGATGCGAAGGGGTTTGGTTTCGTCACCCCCGCGGATGGCCAGAAGGATTGTTTTGTGCATCACTCGGCCATTCAGGGTGAGGGCTTCAAGTCGCTCTCCGAAGGCGAGACCGTGGAGTTCGACGTAGTGCAGGGCCAGAAGGGCCCGGCCGCTGAGAACGTCACGCGCGTGAAGCGCTAGATACTCGCGGAGCTGTTTCCATTGGCGGCGCGCCGTTCGCGGCGTGCCGTCAGTGAATCGAGCGCCGGTTGGTGGACGCAAGTCGCACCAGCCGGCGTTCGTGCTTTGGGCCACATGCGTGGCCGCACACTCCACGCTTCGATCCGTTCGACGTCCAGTCGAGCTGAACCTGCACTTCGGCGCGCCTCGTGTTCACCGCGATGGCAGCCGACATGGAGACACGATGTTTGAAAGCTTGTCCGCGCCGCCCCCACCCACCCCCCTCGCCGATTCTCGCGTTGGAGCTGATCGCCCATCGTTTCTCGCGTCCCATCGCGCGCTTGCCGTGTGCTCGCGCGAACTGGGAAGACTGGCGGTGGAGGTCGTTCACCAGGTGGCGACGCTTGCTGCAGCGGGCATAGAGGAGAAAGCGCTCGAGCGGTTGTCACCGGGCCGTTGCATCGTGCAACTCGGCCCGGTGGCGCTCACCCTCACGTGGCTTCGCAGCACCATTGACTCGGTCGCGGACGGCGACTTGCTGGTGATCGTTTGGCGAGGTGAAGTGGCGCCGCGCGGTGAGCATCTGCCAGAGCGAATGACCACACCGCGACCGGGGGGGGGGCCTGCGACGACGGCGCTGTGGGAGGAAGTGTTCGTGGCGGCGGGGACGGACGAGAAGAGTTGGATCTGGCAGCCGAAGGGGGCCGACCTCGGCGGGGGAGGTGGGGGCTACTCGTCCACGGAACTCGCGGCGCGGTGCGTGGAACGGCTGCGCTTGGCGTACGAGGAGTGTCGCGTCGCGTAGTATTGGTATATGACGCACATCGCATTTCTTGGGACGGGGCTGCTTGGCGCCGCGCTCGCCGAAGCCGCGGCGAAACGCGGCGATCAGGTCACCGTGTGGAACCGTACGTTGGAGAAGGCGCGCACGCTCGCTCCGTTAGGCGTGCGCGTGGCGCCGACGCCTGCCGACGCCGTCCGTGACGCCACACGCGTGCACCTGGTGCTCAAGGACGATGCCGTGGTCGAGCACGTGATTGCGGCGCTCCGGCCCGGCCTCGGGCCGGACGCGATCATCCTGGATCACACCACGACGCAGCCGGCGCTCACGGCCGAGCGATCGCAGCGGCTCAACGCTGCTGGTGTTCGATATCTGCATTGTCCCGTGTTCATCGGTCCGGCGGCAGCGCGCGCGGGGACGGGGACGATCCTGGTCTCGGGGCCGAGGCGGCTGTTCGAATCGGCGAAGGGCGACCTGGCGCCGATGGCGACTCGTGTCGAGTATCTCGGCGAGCGGCCCGATCTGGCGGCGGTGTACAAGTTGTGCGGCAACGCATTCATCATCGGCATCACCGCGGTGTTGGCCGACGTGCTCACGGTCGCGGCCGGTGCCGATGTGCCGCCTAAGGACGCGCTTCGGATCCTCGAGCAATTCAACCTGTCGACCTTCATCGCCGGACGCGGCGCGAACATGGCCGCGGCCGACTACACCGCGAGCTTCGAGCTCGCAATGGCGCGCAAGGACGTGCGGCTCATGACCGAGACGGCTGGATCACGGCCACTGGCCGCCCTCCCGGCTATTGCCGCGCGGATGGATGCCCTGATCGCGAGCGGGCATGGGGCGGAGGACATGGCGGTGATTGGTGAGGCGGTGGCGGTGGGGGGGCGAACGGCCAAGTAAGACGGGGCAGGTAGGAGGGGCAAGGTAAGAGGGGATAGTAGGGAGTCGCGAGTCGAAATTTTCCTCTCTTACCCCGTGACTCGTCCCTTGCACCTGTCCCATGTTCCTCGTAGGGACGACGCTCGAGTCCGCCGACTACGAGAAGGCGAAGGCGTCGATGCGGACAATTTGCGCCAAGTTATAAAGCGGCGGTTGTCGGAGAGATCAAAACCGGCGCGTGATACCGACCATGACGGTGCTTGCGTTCAGAACGATGTCGTTTCCGTCTTCCATGCTGTTTTCGTGCTGCGCCAAATGTGTGAACAGATACGTGGCACGTATGCCTAACGATCTCGTGAGGTCGTATCGTGCGCCCGCGGCGAGCCGGGCATGGCTCTGGCTGAGCGTCACCTCTCCACCTTCGCGGCGCAAACTGTTCACACGCGGCAGGTATCCGCCGTCCGCGTCTGCGGTGAGCGCCGTGCGCCGTGCGATTGGCAAGTCGAGCGACACACCGAGCACCGGAACCGGGAGCTCCTGCGTCACGAAGTCTTCGCTTGTCTCGTGGAGCGCGCTGCGCGGCGCGAGCGTGCCATGGAGCACGAACGTGAGGCCGACGAAGGTGAAGCCGCCGCACAGTGATAGTCCTCCGCGATCACCGAGTGTCACCAGCCGGTGGTCGACGGTCGCGGTCACGTCGAGAAAGCGCGGAACATGTGTAGCGGTGCGGGCCGTTGTTCCCTGCTCGAGGGTTGCTCCGTTGAACTGCACGTCGCGCGGCAGCGTGATGGCGCCGTCAAGCGCGATGCTCTCGATGGTTATGGCGAGGGCCGTCCGTGCGCCCAGACGCCGCGTGACGCCGAACGCGTAGGAGTGGAGCGTATGCACGCCGAGGTCTGGTCCGAACCGCAGCCGGGTGCCGGCGATGGCCGACTCGCGCACCTGCACCCAGCCCTGTGGCGTGCCGAGTCTGGCGCCTAACGCAATCTGCCAGACCGGAAGGGTGTCGGTATCCTGCGCAGACGCGCGGGCCAGTGGATACGCGAACAACGCCGCCGTCACGAGCGCGCCCGCCCGGTGGCGGAGCGCGCACCGGCCCATTACGGCCGCCCGGGGTCCGTGTTCAGAATCGCGATCACATAGTCGCCGGCCGTGTCGCGTATCCCGGTGCTCGTCACACGGTCCGCCTCCTTGATCAGCACCGTGCGCGCGCCCACGACCACGCGCGCCCGCGCCACATTCCGAGGAATCACGAGCTCGTAGCTGGCGGAGGATCCGGCGTTGTCGACCATGACGCCGGTCGCGGTAAGCGTGTACGCAGCCACGCTGCTATCGTGCGAGAGCTGTACGGACGGGACATCAGCGATCCGCACGCGCAACACGCCGGTCGCCTGGCGATCGCGGAACGCGATGTCGACTCGGTTACCAGGGACGAACGACACGCCACGCACCGCCTGGGCCGGGCGTCTCGCGGTGGCCGAGGATACCGCGGGACGCCGCGCAATCCCGGCAATCTCGGCGCGCTGGTGCGCGAGCACCGCTCGCACGTATCGGACGACCGTCGAGGGCGAAACCGCCGCCGCGGCGGCGCCGGCGGCGAACAGCACCGCCGCCGCCCCGAGCCACGCGTGCCAACGCGTGCGCCGCCGCGCCCGCGACATGATCGTGTCGATGGAGATCGTGGGAACGGGATGATCCACAGCGCGGAGTAACATGGCCAGGGAATCGTCCGATCCCATCGCATCAGGTAGTGGCATTGTCCCTCCCGGCGGCCGACTCGCCGTCCATCGCGTCGAAGGCGGAGCGAAATGCGTCTCTCGCCCGCGCGAGCATCGTCCCGATGCTCGATTCGGTGAGCGCAAGCGCGATAGCGATCTCGCGGTAGCTGTATCCCTCTTCACGAAGCAAGAGCAGGCTCCGATCGCGTTCCGTTAGGCGGTCGAGCACGCGCCGCACCAGGGAGCGCCGCTCGCCGGCCGCGAGCTCCTCGTCGGGCCCCGGTGTTGCATCGGCCATCGTGACCTCGGGACCGCGCGCGCTGAGCAGGCGAAGCCGGCGTGACGAACGCCGGCGCTCATCACGCGCGAGATTGAGCGCCACGGCGCCGAGCCACCCGCGGACGTCGTCCGGCATTGCCCCGCGTCGATACAATCGCACGAACGTTTCCTGGGCGACGTCGGCCGCGAGCGCTTGGTCGCCGTAACCGCGATCGATCAAGCGAAACAATTCCGCGTAGCGCGCTCGAAACAGCGCCCGGAACGCGGCATCGAACGCGGCTGTCGTCACGCCCAACGATGCGGCGAGGGGGAAGGCGAACGCCGATGAAGCAATCGTGTCCTCCGGATTGCGCACGAATCCTCCACGAGCCGGGCCCGCGACGGGCATTCTTGCTGCGCGCCATCACCGGTATCACGGCAACCGACCGCCGCCTCACGAATCACCGATGGAGCGCGCAACAGGTCCGAGTTGTGACACCGTGCGCGATTCGCGTAATGCTTAGAAGGTCCACTCGACCCCAAGGACCGCAGTGCGCGACTGGAAGCGCAGCGTGCGCAGCGCGTCGTTTCGAGAATTGAGGGCCAACGCGAAGGCGTTCGCACGGTCGAACAGGTTTGTCAGGCTCGCGCTGCCGGTGATGGCGCTCGACCGGCCGAGCATGTGCACGACGACCGTGTGCTGGAGCCCGAGGTCCACGCGAACGTAAGGCGGCAGGCGTGCGCCATCCATCTGTCCAACAATTTGCTGCGGCGACCCCTCGAGATTCGCGCCGCCTTCGTTCCCGGTGAAGGGGGACCACTCCACGGGGCCGGCGAGGAGGCTGGTTGCTCCGCCACTGTTCGCCGCGACCGCCAGCCTGACCGTTGTGGCGGGAAGCATATGGACGCCGATTCCCAATGTCACGTTGTGGCTGGCGGCGAACGATGGCGTGTACGAACTCACTCCCGCGCGCTGCTGCACCAGGAGATATGAGTAGCCGGCGTCCACCGACACGAGGCGTCCGTCGTGCGATAGGGCCACGCCGAGGCCGGATGCCCGCACCGTTCCGGATGCGAACCCCCGTATGGCGAACGGCTCCATCGTGATCGGTGCGACAAATGCGACGCCCGACTCCTCGCGCGCAAATGCAGAGATGCCGAGTGCCGTCCTGGAGGCCACTTGCACGTTCATCGCGGCTGTCGCTTGATCGGCGCGCGCGAGTGGAACACGGAAGGCGCCCGTGGGGTCGACGCTTCCCGCGATCGCCGGCAGCGAGATCCCGGTTACTACATCGAGCGCCGACTCCTGGTTGCGCAGCGACTGCACGTCCTGATGCACGCGGGCAATCCCCACAGCCAGCGATACGCGCGATGTGGGAGTGAATCGCAGGGAGATGCTCGGCTCCGGCGCGCGGAATGAACCGCTGGCGACTTGCTCGTGCACCCCCAGTGCGCCAGACCATCGAGGCCCGGCCTCCCAGCGAGTCTCCACGAACGCCGAGGCGAACGTTGGCGCCCCGTTGAGGGTCAGCAGTGGACCGGACGAATCGGGGATGCTGGGCTGCGCCGACGGTGGCGGCGCCAGACGTGAAATGTCATAGCGGACATCGTATCGATCGGCGTTCACGCCCGCTGAGAGATGTGCGAGTCCGAGTGACCAACTTCCTGTGGCCGCCGCGCCGATGTCCTCCAATGAACTCGCCAGACCCGATTGTTGCGCCCAATCGATCGAGGCGTCGAAGCGCGTGTGCCACGCGCGCAGATCCCAAGTAGTCGGTCCGCTGTTCCCGCGCCAACGCACGGCATCCGTTCCAGTGGACCAACTGAGCGCGTTGCGTCCCATGGACGGCGTACCGGAAGCGAGGACGCCACCGCCCTCAGGGTCATCGCCCGCTGGGAAGGCGAGGCGGTCCGCGCTGTGAAACGCGAACAGTTCCAGCGATCCGCCCGCGACCGACGTGACGCTCTTGGCGAACACGTCGCCGAAATGTGCGGCGTAATCGGGGCTGCGCCGATCGGCGGCGATGGGCGAACGGTCGGTACGTGCGCTCACCAGGAACGTGCCGAATCCAGCGGGCAGCGGACCGCCCACTGCTTCGCGCACCGTGGTCATCGTGAGCCCGCCATGCGACGCAACGCGAGAGCTGTCACCGTCCGCGGTAGAGATCCCAATGACACCGGCGGTTGCGCCGTCGAATTCTGCAGGAAGAGCACCAGAGTGCAGTGTCACCGAAGAGACGATGTCGGGATCGATCGCCGTCAACGTCCCCGCGGTGTGATAGGGATTGAACAGTGGAACGCCATCGAGGAGTACGGCATTCTCTCCGGCGGCGCCGCCGGATACGTGCAGCGCCGTGGGACCCTCCGCGCGGGCCGCGACATCGCCGCCGACCGTCAGCGACAAAAGCGCGTCGGGCTCGGCCAGCGCCGGGTTTGTGTGTAGCGCGTAGCCGCTCAAGATGCGTGTTCCGACATCGCGCGCGGCGAGCGAATCCAACGGCTCGGCGGGCGCATCGAACGCGCCGACCAGCACGGCGGTCACACGCACCGGTGACAGTACGACCGGATGCGCGGTCAACGCGATGTCCAACACCATGCGCGGGCCGCCGGCCAAGGATACGTCCACCTCGCGCGCATCGTATCCATCGCGACTCACGCGTACGCGGTAGGTTCCCGCGGGTAGGCCTCCCACGACGTATCGTCCCAGCGAGTCGGACTGTACATGCCACACGCCGGCGGGCGCATCGACACGCGACACGTCGATCTCGGCGGCAACAACCGGCAACCCGATGTCGTTGGAGCGCACGAGCCCTTCGAGCGAGATGCCCGGCGGGACGTGAAGAAGGACGAGGAGGAGCGCCACCATGGCAAGCGTTCACTGATCTGATCGACCGGCTCAATCTAGCGGTCGGCCGAGGCAGGCAACAGCCATTTCTCTCCGATGCGCGCGCGCGACGCGCGCGTTCGCAGGTCGTCAGCCGATGGTCAAGGACTGCGACGTTGCATCGTACGTTGTGGGGTACGTGGTCAGATTCCCGGTCGGTTGTCCACCCACCCAGCGTCCCTGGTCGTCGAATTGGGCGTGGTGATTGGGACACAAGAATCCCGTTGTGATCGCGTTTACCGTGCCGCCCTGATGCGGGCAGATGCGTGATAGGGTAACGAATGTCGACGCGCTGGTGCGGACGATGGCCAGGGGACTTCCATTTGCGTCCACATACGCCACTCCGCCGATGTTTGCCAGCGCGGGATAGGTGGCGAGCGATACGATGAGTGACACGCTCCGCGGCGCCATCGGCCCGCCTCCCGCACTGCACGCCACCAGGACGACGCCCACGGCCGCGAGGGATCCGCGGATGAGGAATGTTCGGCGGTCGAGCCTGCCTGCGTCTGTCCCGTGGGCGCCGCAGGCGCACGATACTTCGCCGGCTCGTTCCATTTGCGACGTCTCCGTTAGGCGGTGAGGGTCACGAACGCGGATTTCCATTGTTCGGGCTCCTTGTCCTGGCGGTAGAACTGATCCAGATCCACGATGAGACTCGTGCTTTCGAGACGAATGCCGAGGCGGTCCATTGAGCGCGTGGCACGTCCGCTGATGAAGGTGCCGTCGGGCTGATACTTGGAGTGGTGCTTCGGGCACTGGAAGCGGCGATCCGCATCGTCCCACCGTAGCGCGGTGTTCTGGTGTGGGCAGGACAGGTTGAACGCATACCCCACGTTCTGCCATCGTACGATGATCACCTGGTTGTCGCGATCGATCTGCGCGCCGTCGGCCGTGGGTACGGGGTACGTCACAGTGTGATCGGTTCGACGACCGGGGTGAATGAGCTCGACCGGAAGAGCGAGCGCCACGCGACGGGTGGCGCCAAGCGCGACCAGCGTGCCGGCCAGGGCCAGCGCGGCGTCGCGGAAGAACCGGCGGCGGTCGGTGGCAATGGGGCAATCGTCGCAATCACTTGATGTCGCATCCACATCTCGAACGA
This sequence comes from Gemmatimonadaceae bacterium, assembly GCA_025450035.1. Classification (GTDB taxonomy): domain Bacteria; phylum Gemmatimonadota; class Gemmatimonadetes; order Gemmatimonadales; family Gemmatimonadaceae; genus JADGGM01. Next base: position 10,703 of record JANWIF010000039.1, on the reverse strand, counting down.
CGGGCATCTCATATCTCGTCATAAAGGAAACGGACAAGGCGAACGGCACGGCGTGTCACGTCACGTTTGCGAGCACTACGCCGGCCAGCAGCGTCGCACTCCACAGGAACAGGCTGCACCACGAGCTCACGCGCAAACGATTCCACAGCGGCCGAGCCTGTTCCTCCTGTCCGGCCGCAACAGTTAGGCGCAGGCGCGTCTCGGTGATCGTCAGCACGGCGCCATTGGTCACGAGCAACGCCACCAGACTCAGCTTCACGTAAAACGCGGGCGTCGTCAGGAAGGTCTTGATGTCGGCGGTGGCGAACAGCAGGCCGCTCACGAACATGAGTGCGAGCGCCACGAGCACCGGCCGGTGCCCCTCGCGGATGTGCACCAGGTGCCGTACGCGCTCCGCGGCGTCGGCGCGCATCGCGCGGAGCAGCGACCGATCGGATGCGACCGCGAGGCCGCCGCCGAACAACAGCGAGGTGAGGTGGACCGCTGTCACCGCCACCGGCAGGACCTTTGAGTTACTGTAGGCCGATTGCCAGGGCTCGAGGATGCGTACGAGCTGTTGTAGAGTGATCATCCGACGCGCCCGCTCATCGGTTCCAGATCCACATCATGGCCGTTCCTACCGCGCTCACGGAGATCGTGCCAATGGCAATCGCGCGGTGCGTCCGCGCTTGGGTCAGGCTTCGCTTCGCGCCTCCGCCCGCCGCCGCCGTCCACAGGACGCCCACGTCCGATGCGAGCATGATCACCGAGTGGACCGTGCGGAGAGTCTTGTTGTGCGGGTCCGGGCGGTCATCCCACCAGTTCCACGCGCCTGTGACGGTGTTCGCGGCGAAGACGACGGCGACGCCTCCGGCAACGATTGAGTGCGCGGACTTGAGACCGGGCGATCGGTTCGTGCTGTTGAGAAGGCGCTGCCCGAGGAAGTATTCGGTGACGAAGAGCGGGAGCATGGCATAGCTGCCGATGCGATGAATCTTGAGCCGCGTGTAGTATGCGTCGCTATGCTCGATCGCTTGCGGCCGACGCGACATCGGCGGCGTGGTGTCCGCGGCCACGATATTTGCCGGGCCCAGGCGCGCCGACGTCAGCACTGCGTCGGTGTCTACCGGAGCGAGTGGCGGCGCGGCACCAGCGGAGTCAGGCAATGCCAGCGACCCTGTGACCAACTGGATGACGGCGAGTGCCGCCGCGATTCCCATGAGCATCTCACGTCCTGGGCAGTGTGAGGCAAAGCGTCGCACGAACGCAGCGCGCGCATCGTGCCTGTACGGCTGATGGAGCGCGCGGCCCCTTCGATTTGTGACGACGTCGTGCACCGGGCGCATGGGCGGCGCGCGGACGTGCGGCGCCGCTGCGCGGCAGTCGGGCTCGGCATCGATTGGCCGTCCTCTTGACGGTCAGCTGGAGTGGTGCCATTCTCCGCTCCGACCCCTGGTGCGGAGCGGCGCGTGGAGGAGTCGACGACGGATGTGATTCACGGCACGCTGGACATGCTGATTCTCAAGGCGCTGAGCGTGGCGCCGATGCATGGCTTCGGGATCCGGCGCCGCATCGGGCAGACTCGAGCGCTGGCTGACGGCGGACATCGAGGAGCGGGTGCGCGCCGGCACGCCACGCGAGCAGGCGCGGCGTGACGCGCGTATTGCGTTAGGCGGGATGGATCGCACGATGGAGGACATGCGCAGCGACGGGTGGAAAGCGGGCGTGGAAAGCGCGTGGCGGGACGCGGCGTATGCCTGGCGTTCGCTGTGCAGGCAGAGTGTCATGGCGATGGCCATCATCCTCACGCTGGCGGTGTCCATCGGCGCGACGACCGCGATGCTCAGCGTCGTCAACGGCGTGCTCGTGCGCCCCTTGCCGTTCGCCAACGGCGAGCGCCTGGTCGAGGCGGTCAATCGCGGCACGCGACCGTACGATGCGATTTCGCCCCCCGACTATGCCGATTGGCGCACCCAGATCGGCGCGTTCGATGCGCTGGCCACGTATATCACCACCTGGGCGAATCTTACGGACGGCGTGTCACCGTCGCGGCTGAGTGTAACCGACGTCACGCACGACTGGTTCTCCGTCCTTGGTGTGCGCATGGCGCTCGGGCGGGGATTCACAGCGGCCGAGGAAGGCCTTGGCGCGCCGAAGGTCGCGGTACTCGGCAACGCGCTGTGGCGCCAGCAGTTCGGTGGAGACCCAGCCATCGTTGGGCGAACGATTCATCTCGACGGCTCGCCCTATACCGTCGTCGGCGTTGCACCCATCCAGATGACCTTTCCCGAGCATACTGTTCTCTGGCGACCGATAGCGCTGACGGCCGAGACATTGGCCAACCGAGGGTCCCGTGTATTCTGGGGACCCATTGGGCGACTCCGGCGTGGGGTGTCGTTCGCGGCCGCCGAGCGCGAGGTGCGGGTGGTGGCCGCTCGGCTGCACGCGCGGTTTCCGCAGTCCGAGACCGGACTCGACTACGACATCGTGCCGTTTCGCGATCATCTCGTTGGCACCTCGCGCATCGCGCTCGTGGTGCTGCTGGCCGCGGTGAGCTGCTTGTTGCTGCTCGCGTGCGTCAGCATCGCGACGCTGTTGCTGGCCCGCGCGACGAGCCGCCGCGCCGAAATCGGGCTTCGTCTTGCGTTAGGCGCAGGTCCGGGCCGGATCGTCCGCCAGTTGCTGGTCGAGAGTGTGCTGCTGGCGGTCGTCGGCGGGATGCTCGGCGTCATGATCGCTGTGGTCGCGGTACGGCTGGTCGTGGCGTATGGAAGCGGCACCATCCCCCTGCTCGAGAACGTCTCGGTGGATGTGCGAGTGCTGGCCGTGACGGGGCTCGTGACTGTCGGCGCCGGGATGCTCTTTGGACTCGCGCCGGCACTCGAGGCAGCGCGGACGGACGTCGCGGCATCGCTGATGGCGGGAGCGCGGGGATCGAGCGGCCGAGCCGGCTCGGCACGCGGGCGGAGCGCGTTGGTATCGGGAGAGCTCGCGCTCGCGGTGCCGCTCCTGGTCGCCGCCGTACTGCTCGGCAAGAGCTTCGTTCGGCTTCTGGCGGTCGATCCAGGATTTCGCAGCGCGGAGGTCATTCGTTTCGACCTCACGCTGCCGGCGTGCGGCACCGGTTGGGCGCCCGATTCGACCTGTGCCGGCGTGCAGGGCACGCACTACACGTCGCCTACCGCGATACGGAATTTCACCGATCGCCTGCTGACTGCACTTCGCGCCGAGCCTGACACGCGAGCGGTGGGCGCGGCCTTTGGCGTGCCGTTCAGCGAGTGGGCGCGCAATCAGACCGCTGTCAACATCGACGGGCGCCCGCCGGCCCCGGTCGACCGGCCTAACGTGGCGGAATCGAAGTACGCGACGCCCGGATACTTTGCCGCACTCGGCATCCCCGTGGTTCGGGGACGCGCGTTCACGGAAGCGGACCGGGCGAATGCGCCGCCGGTGGCCATCGTGAGTGAAGGGTTCGCCCGGGCATACCTGCCAGGCGAGGATCCGATCGGGAAGCGCATTGTCGGGGTCGGCGACATCATCGGTGTGGTGGGTGACACGAAAACCCAGGGTCTGGACACGACCCCCGAACCTGCCATCTATCAGTCGCTCGAACAGGCGCCGATTCCCTATATCACTGTGGTCATCCGGACCGGCGCCGAACCGGGCGCCGCGATGCGGCAGGTCCGGGCGCAGGTCGCGGCGCTCGACCCGGCGCTGCCGGTGTCTCATCTCATGACGATGGACGATGCGGTGCGAGCGTCGGCGGCCGAGCGGCGCCTCGATGCGTGGGTAGTGTCCGGGTTCGCGGCAATGGCGCTCCTGCTGGCGACCCTCGGCATCTATGGGGTGATCGCGTTCAGCGTCCGCGAGCGGCAGCGTGAGTTAGGCGTCCGCCTGGCACTCGGCGCCCGCGCCAGCGACATCATGGCGCTCGTCCTGGCGCGAGGCATCCGGGTCGCGCTCGTCGGCCTGGTGGCGGGCTGCGGGCTCGCGTTCGCGGCCGGCAGCGCGCTGCGCGGGCTGCTGTTCGGGGTCCAGCCACTGGATGCGGGCACCTACGCGCTCGTGTGCGGCACTCTGCTCACCATGGCGGTGGTGGCATCCTGGATCCCGGCGCGCCGTGCGGCGCGCGTGGATGCGGCAGTGTCGTTACGATCCGAGTAGCGGACACGGGGGCATCGACGGCGCAGGCGCGGCTACGGCTCGATCGCGCACGCCGGCGCGGCCAGTACGGCGTCCGCTGGCAGCGCGGAGAGATTCGCGTCCGTTAGGAGCGCGTTCAACGCCGGCACGGCGGTCGCCTGCAGTTGGCGCAGGCCATCGAGCGCGGTGGCGATATCGTGGCAGCTGGCCGCGGCGGCGGCGAGGTCGCTGGCGGTGGGCTCCACATCCCCCGATTCCATGTCCTCGAGGTGCCGAGTGAGGTCGCGATTGGCCGGCCCAAATCCTCCGTGGGGCCCGCTGGCCAGTGCCGCGACCGCCTCATCGAGGGAGCGTGCGGCGGCGAGGAGTGCGGCGGACCGCGGCAGAGGGGCCGCCCGCGTCTCATCGGCTGTCAGGACGGCACGCAATCGTTGAAGGCGCGTGAATTCATCGTAGCTCACCGTCATGCCGGCAATGAGGCGCTGTTGGAATTGCGTTTGCGCGTCGAGCGCGGCCGGCGAAATGGGAACGCGGGGATCGTTCTCGACCGTGAGCGCGTGCGCATACGTCTTGCCTCCCACGGTCAGCTCCAATCGATACGTTCCCGGCGCCACGAGCGGTCCGGTCGGCTGCCGCCGGGGCGTCTCGCCTTTGATGGCGTGCACGTTGAGCGTGTATTCCGTGTAGTCGAGCAGGTCGCCGAAGTAGCTGTAGTTCAATACCGGCGGCTCGGGATAGCGTAGGTCCCAGGCGATGCGATGCATGCCGGGGCTCGTGGCAAGCACGACCGGCGGCTTGAACCAGTACGTCGGTACGTTAGGCGGCGACGTGTCTGCCGGGGGCGCGACGCTCGAGTATTCGCGCACGAGATGGTGTTGGGCATCGTACACCGCCAGGGTCACCGGCCCTGCCGCCGGTGCGGCGAGATAGTAGTCGATGATCGCGCCTTCGGGGGGATTGGCGCCGGCCGGCACTTCGGGTGGAAGCGGCGTGTCCTCGATGTTGTCCCACCGGACGCGGGTGGCTGTTTCGGGCGCAAAGAGGTACGCCGCCGTGGAGGCCGCCACCGCCGCCTGCGCCTGCCGGAGCGGGGTGACGTCATCGAGAATCCACAATCCGCGACCGTAGGTGGAGAGCACGAGATCGGTGCCGTGGACATCCATGTCCGTGACGACGGTGGTGGGCAGATTGAGCTGCAGCGGCTGCCAGCGATCGCCGCGGTCGAAGGAGACCCAGGTCCCGGTGACCGTGCCGGCGTAGAGCAGGGCCGGGCTGGCGGGGTCTTCGCGCACCACGCGCACCACCGCGTCGTTAGGCAGACCCGTGACAATGGCCTGCCAGCTGCGGCCGAAATCGGTGGTGCGGTAGATGTACGGGTGGTCGTCGCCAAAGGCGAGCACGGCGGCGTAGGCGGTCCCGGCGCTGTCGTGCGACGCCTCGATGACGTTCACTGCGCCGCCGCGCGGAAGGTCCGGCGGCGTGACGTTGGACCAGGTCTGGCCGCCATCGCGGGTCAGCTGAACCTGCCCGTTGCTGGTACCCACCCAGATCTCGCCGGCGCTCACCGTGGACGGGGCCAACGACTGGATGGATGCGCGCGAGGTTCGGCGGCCAGGCGTGGCGCGGCCCGAATCGGTCGATGGCGGCAGGGCCGTGAGGTCGGGGCTGATGTGCCGCCAGGTGCGTGCGCCATCGGCCGACGCGAGAACGTATTGGGCGCCCATGTACAGCGTGTGCGGATCCTGCGGTGAGAACGCCAGCGGCGGGGCGCCGCCGACGTGGTCGCCGGGGGCTGGTGTGTACAGCACCGCCACCTGGCCGGTTTCCCGATCGTACCGGCGGAGCACGTGATACCACCCCTGGGTGTAGACCCAGCGTTCGTCCAACGGGTCGGTGACGATGAAGCCGTCCTCGAAGCCGCCGACGGGAGACCAATCGTTGTCCCGAATGGCGCCGAAGTCGCTGCGGCTCAGCACACAGGCCGTGCCGCTGTCCTGCTGCGGCGCGCAAACGCGGTAGGGATCGTGATGGTCGGTGGAGACGCGGTAGAATTGTCCGTTAGGCAGGTTGTACCATGGGGTCCACGTCCGGCCGCCGTCCACGCTGATGGTCGGTCCCTGGTCCACGCCCAGAATCATGCGGCGCGAATTGGTGGGGTCGATCCACAGGTCGCGCGGGTCATCCCCGCCCGGCGACCCCTTGAAGGCGTCGAAGTGATGGCCGCCGTCCGTCGACCGGTACACGGCGGTGCCCATGAGATACACGACATCCGGGTGTGTGGGGTCCACATAGATGGGGCCGCCGGCGCTCAGTATTTGCCTGGCGGCAAGAGACCAGGTCCGGCCGCCATCATCGGACCGGTACAGGCCGCTGGCATCGCGACCCGAGCCCTGGGCCTCGGCGTACACGCGGCGCCCCTGCGTGCCCGATGCGACGGCGATCTCGAAGCTCCGCGCGCCACCGGGCAACCCCTCGCCCGCGAGCGGGGACCACGTGGCGCCAGCGTCTATGGACTTATAGATCCCCACGCCTAACGGAGTGAGCGAGTCGCGCGCCGCGGCCGGGAGGCCGAACGCGCCGCGCTGGAAGGCCGCGTACACCACGCGCGGGTCGGACGCGTCGGCCGTCATGTCGGCGACGCCGGTGTACGCGTCGACGTAGAGGACGCGCGTCCACGTGCGGCCGCCGTTGGTGGAGCGATACACCCCGCGCCCGGTGTTTGCCGGTCCGCCGAAGCTCCGCGATCCCAGCGATCCCACCAACACGATGTTCGGGTCGCGCGGATCGACGATGAGCGACGTGATATAGTGCGTTTGTTCGAGTCCCAGATGCTGCCACGTGCGGCCGGCATCGGTGGATTTGTAGACACCGTTCCCCGCGGTGAACGACCATCCGGTCGGATCACCGGTGCCGACGTACACGACGTCGGGGTGCGAGCGGGCGACCGCGACGGCGCCGATCGACGCCACGTGCATCGAGTCGAACACGGGCGCCCACACCGTGCCACCGTCGGTGGTCTTCCAGACGCCGCCTTCGGGCATGCCGAGGTAGTACGTGTTGGGATCGCCCGGAATACCAGCCACGGCGTAGACGTTGCCGGAGCGGTACGGGCCAATCGAGCGCCAGCGCATGCCAGCGTAGTATGCGGGCGGCACGTGTTGCGCCGTGAGCGACGGAGGCGCGGCAAGGGCCGCGAGTGCAGCGAACGCGAAAATGGTGCGACAGGCGGCGCGCTCGAAGGTGGGGGCGATGTCGGATGGCGAGTGGCGCATAGCGAATCCGTGATCGAAAGGCGGGCGCGAGCGAGCGGCCTCGCGTGGGACGCAGCGTGTGTCGCAATGGTATACAATATACAATCACTCAGCTAGTGCACGGCGCGTCATCGCCAACGCTGAGCCCGGAACGCGGCGGCGCGTCCCCACGGCTGGCGGTTGGCTGCCCGGATCGGACGTCGCCGGCGCGGCCTCCTCTGGCGTGGCACGGCACTTCCATCGCATACTGTCGCATACTTTCGCATACTTGCCACGAATCCCGAGACGATCACGGGCAGCAACCAAGTTTCACTGCGGGGCGCGACGACGCATGGCGCAGATTCGCATCGAACAGAAGCGTACCGGCCCGATCTGGATCGGCGCCATCATCGTGGCGATCATTGTGATTGTCGCGCTCTGGTGGTGGGCGCAACACCGGTCCGCCATGCCGTCCAGTACGCCGGCCACTCCGTCGACCCCCTCGGCGTATCGGTCCCCGGGCGGTGCGGCCACCGCCGCCGTGCAGCTTCCCGCCGCCTAACGGCGGCTTGCCTCGCGCCACGGACGTCCACCCAACATGCCTACCCTACGCGATCACACCGCCGACGAAGCCGGCGTCGGACCGGATCCCACGCAGGTGCGGCATCTGACCCCGCTGCGCGAGCTGCGCAAATGGCGCGTCGCGCGCGGGGAGCCCGACATCCGCGGCTGGCACGTCTTTACGTCCAACGGACGCGACGTGGGGCGCGTGGCGGAGCTGTTGGTGGACGACACGATCGGCGAGGTCGTGATGTTCGACATCGCCGTCGAACGGACGAGCGAGTCGGTGCTCGCGCCGATCCGCGCCGCCGGGGTGGATCGGGCGAACAAGCGCGTGATTCTCGATGGTGCCCAGGTGCCGACTCGTGACGACGTGCTGCCGGCGCTCGGTCGATCGGTGGTGGAGAAGACGCCGGCGGCGGAGGCTCCGCGCATCGCGGCCGCCGATGGCGGGACGGCGCCGGCGCTCCCGCCCCCGCCGTCCGCGGGCGGCCAGACGCTGCCGCCGGAGCCCCCTCCGCCCGCCTAACGCTCCTGCGTTAGGCTGATGGGCCGCGCCGGAACATCGCGTCGAGCGACCACGGACCTGTGCCCAACGCGGCAATTGTCAGCGCGCCGGCAAGCAGGGTGAGCTCGAATTCGATGCCGCTCGGGGAAAAAAATCCGCCGTGCAGTTTGACCACGAGGATGACCACGGCCATCTCGATCACCATCAAGAGGGCGGGCCAGCGGGCGTAGAGGCCGAACAGGATGGCCAACCCGCCAAGGAACTCCACAATGATCGCCACCGGGCCGGCGAGCCATGACAGGGGGATGCCCATGTGCATCATCGCCGCCGAAGTCACGCCCACCCCGCTGATGAACAGCTTCTGGCCGCCGTGCATCGCGAAGACGAGTCCAATCGCGACGCGAATCGGAACCACTCCCCAGCCTGCCGTTGTGCTGCGCAGCGATTCAGTCATCGTATACCTCTGGGTGTTGGTCGCTCGAGGATGGTTGCAGCACGACTGCGCCACGATGATACGGGACGAGCCACGTCCGGTCCAGTGCGGCGCACGCATCGCGTGCGCGCGCCGCCGAATCGTCAGTGCCGCGCCGGCTCCGGGCCGCCACCATTCCCCGCAGCGATGCCTTCGTATACCGCCTTGGCCTTCTCGAGCGACGCCCAAAACGCATCGTGCTCGGCGGACGTGCGCCACGGGGGGGGGGGCCTTCTCGACGCGGGACTCCAGTGCCTCGATGGCGTCAGCGAAAAACTTCGCGTCGCTGGAGGATGTGAATCGGTGTCCGTTGCGCACCACCTACTCCGGACTGGTCTGCGCGAACGCGTAGCTGTCGCCGACGTAGCGTGAGGCGGGGACGCGCCCAGTGCGATCTCATCGCCGGGCTGGTGGCCGCCGACGTCGAGAAAGAGGAGGGGGCCGGTGGTGGCGAAGGTCCGTTGGGCCTTGATGCCGGCAATCCAACTGGCGGCCGAGAGGGTCTGGGTGACATGCACGTACGTGCGATCGGACCCCGGCGGCGGATCGCGCCACGCATCGGAGAAGTTGTCGGTGCCGGCGGTGGCGGGGAGGTGGAACCCGCAGTTGAGCGAGCGATAATAAATCTCGGCGGAGCCGAGCTCATCGGACCAGAGCGACGCGACATCGTAGAAGTCGCCCTTGCCGAGCGCGACGTCGACTGGAATCAGCGTGCTTGCGGCCCGCGCGGGCGTCGTGGGAGGAGCATAATACGGATGCGGGAACCCCGCGATGCCGCCCTGGGCGTGCGCGGAGTCCAGGTACGTTTGGTCGAGCACCGGTTGGGCATACGAGGTGCCGCGCACACCGGCGGTGAGCGGCAGCACGAAGCGCGTGATGCCGAGCAGCGAGATGTGGCCTAACGAACCGCGAAACTCCTCGCCGTATTGGAGGATGTACTGTGACGTCGACAACGGACTGGATCGTCCGGTGAGATCGCTCCGCCGTCCCATGAGGCGCGTTCCATCCCTGTGGACCAGGGCCCACGTGACGTGCAGATCTTCGGCCCGCAGCTCATCGACGAACGTCTGGTGCGTGAGGCCGAAGCGGCCCTGGTGCAGGTCGTGGATATGGGTGTCGCCCGAATACCAGCCCTGGGCGGATGGAGAAGGCGATCCATTTGCCGTCGGGGCTCCACGCCGGATCGAGCGGTCCGGTGGAGACGGCGGGGAGCATGTGGCGCTCGACGCGATCGGAGTAGCCGTAGCGATTGGGGTCCGCGTGCAGCGTGGGCCGCGGCCGCGAGCCCGCCGACTTACGAGGTCACCGTCAACATCAGGGTCGCTGTCTGACCGCCCTGGCTCGCCGTCACCGCGGCCGTGCCGGGCGCGATGCCGTGCGCGGTGCCGTCGGTCTGCACCACGAGCACCGTCGTATCGCTCGATATCCACTGCACCGTGGTCGACGGGAGATTCCGGATGGTGCACACCGCACCGCCGGGACCGGCGGTCGCCACGCCTCGCTGCGCCTGCAGCGTCACGACACCGCCCACCGGGATCGTCCCCGACTCCCCTTGCGCCAGATTCAGAAAAAGAACGTTGCCGCAGATATTGCCCGACGTGAAGTCCGAGTTGCACGCACCGATACCGGCGGCGCCGATGAGCAACGACAACCAGAAGGTGCGCGTCCGCATGGAGCGGGCTCCGAAGCGTGGGGGGGGGGGGGAGGGGGGTGGCCTTACGCCCACCCGGCAGGGGACAGGGAGCACGCGGACGTGGGACGGTTACCAAATCATTCCCCCCCCCCCGGGGGGAATGAAATACGGGCCCCG
>JANWIF010000038.1 GCA_025450035.1 Gemmatimonadaceae bacterium | reverse complement strand
GGCTGAAGAGCATCTTGTCGATTTTATAGAAGTCGCCACCGTAGCGATTGAATATTTCGTAGAACGGAGTGCCGTAGTCGTGCGAGGTGGACGCGGGCAGGGACGAGGCGAGCTGGGAGAGTTCCTCGTCGTCTGCGCGCACGGTGAAGTGTACCTGTCCGCCGTACAGAATGCAGTCGTTGGTGCGGCCAATGGCGTGCAGGTCGTCGCGGGCCACCGGGGGCATGGGGGCGGTGCCGATGCCGCTCACGACGCGGCGCACATCGAAGCCGAGCGTCTCCATCTTGTGCAGCGCAGTTTCCAGAATGCGCGAGACCACCTGCACACCACCAGCGAGGGATGCGGTGGGCGCGATGGCCACGGTGATCTGTTTGGGATCGAGTGCGGCGCGCGATGCGATGTATGCGGCCACTTCGTCGGTGGGAGGGGTTCGTCCTTCGAGCACGAGCACGCCGCGTGCGGCCTGTTCGCCATAGCCGAGTTTGGCGAACAGCTCCGTCTCGACGCGGGCGTGCGCGCGCAGGGGGCCGGAGGCCATCGCGAAATATTTGCCCACCTGGATCGCCCAGCCGGCGTACTGGGACGCCATGCAAGCGAGCGCCGGATGATCGGTCCACACGCGCACGCCGGGATAGGAATCGTCGCCAATTCGTAGCCAGGTGAGACTAATATCACCGAGTCCACTCATGCAGAGTTGGGCCAGTGCGACGCCGGCGCCTAACCCGCCGGCCGCTTCGATTCCGGCGTCGAGCAGTCGCGTGCCGGAGGGGAGCGTACTAGCGGCGATCCGCAGCTCGGCTGCGCGCTCGACCATGCGATCGGCGATCTTCCACGCGCGTTCGTTGAGACCGAGTGCGTTCACGCCTCGCTCCTCCACTCGAGTATCTCTCCCCGGCCTACCTCGGCCATGTCGCCGCTATGGCGGCGGAACAGGCCTGCGTTCCATGCCGCGTTCACGGCGACGTCACGACGGGCGCGCAGATAGACGAGCGTGACAGCCAGATGCGGGGGGCGATAGGTGCAGACGTACCGATAGTTCGGCGGCACGGTCACGTGTCCAAATACCACGATGCTCCCACGTTTGTTGAATTGTCCCGGTGCGTCGTCCGCGTCGCCGAACACGATCACGTTGCCGGCGATCATGCTTGTGCCGGCGCGGGGACCCGCGGTGCCAGTGATGACAATCGTGCCGCGCCGCATGCCCGTACCTGATTCTGCGCCCGCATTGCCGCGTACGATGATCTCGCCGCCGGTCATGCCTTTCGACGCGCCGAGCCGCGCGGCACCCAAGCGGTCACCGGCGTCGCCGGTGATGTCGAGCAGGCCGTTGGCCATTTCCAGTCCGGCGCCGTATGCCGCGTTTCCCAGAACACGAAGCACTCCGCCAGCCATTCGCGTTCCCACGTAGCGACCAACGGGGCCATCGATGACCAACTCGCCCGCGGTCATCCCGGCACCGATTGCGTCGACGTGCGCGAGATCACCGGTCATACGCACGGATGTCGATCGTTCGCCATCCACATCGAACACGTCGCCGAGCATGACCTGTCGGCGTCCATCCCACATGGCGAGGTGCGCGATTTCTGCGGCGCTCGCGGTCGCGAACCGATCGGGTGTGATGCAATCCGCCTCGATGCGCCGTTCGAGGCTGGTGCGCAAGCGCAGCGTGACGGCGTTGCTCACGCGACTTCCGCCATAATTTCGCGCAGGTGGAAGTGATGCGGGCCCAGTTTGCCACCGTAGTTTCCGGCCGAAACACTGTGCACGCCCTCGCGACACGCGGCGGCGATTCCGGCGCGCATGGCGGCCGTGATGGCGTCCGCGTCGACTCCATCGATCACGATCTCGAGCACCGCGTTCACTCCGTCGGGGAGCTGGGTGGCTGTGAGCGCGCGTAACGTGGGCGCGAACGCATCGTTCGTCGTTGCGATCATGCTCTTGTACCGCTTGCCGCCTATCTTGCTGCCGCTGCGCACGATGCCGCCCGGAAACGGGAGCACGATACCCGGAATACGGCGCATGGCGTCCACGGCTGCCTCGGCGGCGGCGAGCGCGGACTCGGCGTCGTTGGCGAGGATCAGGAAGTTGCCGCCGCCCACGCCGTTGACCTTGCCAAACGATTCCTCGATGAGGAACTCGCCTTCCATCACCGGGATCCGCCAAAATCGTCGCCCACCGATCACCTTGCTACTCTGGAACCCGTCGCCGAAGGTGCGCAGGGGCTTGCCGATGGACATGCGGTCGGGTGCGTTAGGCAAGCCGTCGTAGCACGCGGTGGTGGCGCAGGTGAGCACCGTCTGCCCAATGCGCTCGATGAGTCGTTTGGCCAGGCTGTCGGAGTCCATGGTGAACATGAGGACGCTGATGCCTGGCCGGCCATCGGGCGTGTCTTCCGGCGCGAGCTCGCGTTCGATTCCTGCCTCGACTTTGCACGCGATCACCGATGTGGCGAAGCCCGTCATTTTGTGCGCCGCTTCCCTGGCCCACCGCTGGTCGCGCGCGGTGATGATCACACGCGCGCCGCGCATGCCGAAGGCTTCGGCGAACGTATCTTCGATGAGCACGCCGCGGATGTTCACGTCAGCCCCTCGCTCCTGTGGGCACCGGCGCATCGCGCAACGGCGCGGTGGGGAAGTTGGCGAAGTCCACGGTGCCGTAGCGCTCGAACCAGCGGGCGAGGTCGTGCGTCATGACGTCATCGAACGGCGGGCGCACGTGCAGGCGGTGCGCGGCGGGCGTGCGTCGAAGCTGGCCTTCTTCCACCACCAGCGTTCCGCCTTTGAGCACGTAACGGGGGGTGGAGAACATGGTCGCGGCGTTCGCATCGCGCGCATAGATGGTGATATCGGCATCGGCGCCGGCGCCGAGGTGTCCCTTGTTCGTTAGGCCGAGCTGGCGGGCGGGGCCGGCGCGGGTGATGATCGCGATCTCGCGCAGGGAGTATTCGCGTGTGATGCCGTCAGCGAGCGCGGTGTTGGCGAGCAGCTTCTGGTTCACGCTCTTGAGCCGGTCATCGCGGTAGGCGCGGTCCATGAGCAGGCGAATCAGTTCCGGATAGCTGGTGAACGTGCCGCCGTTTGGATGATCGGTGGACAGCACGACGCGCCACGGATCTGTCGAGAGGAGAAAGAGCTCGAGTCCCACCACCCATTGCAGGGCGGCGACGGCGGCGCTGTCGCGGTATTCGTAGGGTACGATGCCGCATCCCGTCTCGAGCTCGGTGTCCACGTTCACCCAGCGACGGCCGCTGCTGGCGTGCAGTAGATATTCCACGGCGCCGTCGGCGGTGACGGTGGTAGCCGGTCCGAACATCACCTGGCCCACGTCGGCGGTCATCTCGGAGTGCGTGTTCACGTAGGCGATCAGCTCCTTGGCGCCGGACATCCAGGGTTTGCCATTACCGCCCGCATAGGAGTGAAATTGCAGGTGTGTGAAGTGCGCGCGTCGCCCGGAGAGGGCGCGCATGCTGTCGAGTGTGGTAGCGACGTTGCCGGCGACGCCGAGATTGTTGCAGTGGATGTGGACGGGATGTGGCAGGGCGAGCGCATTGGCGGCATCGGCCAGCGTTTCCATGATCGCGCGGGGCGCGACGTTTGCGAACCCGGCGGTGTCATCGATTCCATTCACCGTGCGCACGTTGCGCTTCCACATCTCGACGCCGGCCGGATTGACGATCTTGATTGCGTAGGCACCGCTGGCGCCGAGGAGCCATGCCGCATAATCTCGTGCGCGATCGCGTTCCCCCGCTGCGATCTGCTGCAGCAGATAGGCATCGTTTCCCATGAGCACGTAGAATCCGGCGTCGATGATCGGCGTGTCATCGAATTGGGCGTGGGTGTCGCGCGCGCTGGCGGCGGCGACGGCCGCGTCGAACACCGTGGTGTACCCGAGTCCGGCGTAGCGATAGGCGGTGGTGAACGTGCTGGGGATGGTGCCGCCGGTTCCCGAGCGGGGTTCACCGTCGAGCTGGGGTGGCGCGGGTGCGGGATCCGCGGTGTGTTCGTCGGACAGGAGGCGCCGGCCGTGGTTCACGCTCGAGCTTGCGACGTGGGCATGGATATCGATGCCGCCGGGCATCACGACCATGCCGCGTGCATCGAGTCGCGGCGCGTCGTCGTTCAGCGATGCGACAATGCGGCCATCCTGGATGCAGATGTCGCGCACGTCGCCATCGACATCATTCGCGGGATCGTACACCGCGCCGCCGACAATGCGCAATCGATCGGTCATGCGTGTGCGGTCCGTTGGGCGCGCACGCGCGCGCCGAGCGACCGCACGACATCGGCGGCGACGGGCGGCCCGGGGAGAGGCGCGCGGAGCGCGAGCGGAATGTCGTCCATGCGGAAGGCGAGGCCGGATTCGTGGATTCCCGCGACCCCGGTATCGATCGCGATGTGCGGCGCGGGCAAGGCGCTGCTGGCGCGCGGGCCGATGACGATGCGCCGCGCGTCGCCCGCGGGGAGTGCGCCATCGCCAGCGGGCGCGGCGCCGATGACCAGCACAGCATCGACGGCGCCCGAGCGAACGAGGTCCGGGGCATTATCGTCGGGCCGGTAGCGGGGATAGCCGCGCGAGAAGTCCACGGTCATGGGGAATCCGGTCTGCCAGGCGAGCACGGCCTCCGCGCCAAGGCGGTTTCCGCCGCCGCGGAGCGGCGTGATCGCGGCGCGGATGGTGGCATTGAGCTGCTGGCCGAGCGCCGTGAGCGCCTCGCTTCTGCCTAACGGAGACGCGGGTTGCGCGGCGCCGGGCTCGGCGTCGTATACGATAACGGCGTAGTGCGCGGCGGCGAGAACGCGCGCGAGCTCGGCGGCGCGGGGATCACGCGCCCCCCCGGCCGCCGAATGGCCGGCGAGCGTCGCGCGCAGCGCGGCGATCACGTCGAGCTCGACGTCGGCCGCGATCGCCAGGCGCGTGTCGGCATCGGCGGGCCCACGTGACGCGCCGATGTCGACGGCCACGACCACGCGTCCGCGGCGCCCGTTAGGCACGAAGAGGCCGGCGGGATCCGGAGCGTAGCGGGACGTATAGCGTGGATATCGCGTGGCGGGATCGGTTCCCCAGAAAACGATGCAGTCGGCGCGATTGCGGATCTCGCCAAGCGTGGCGCCCACGCGGCCACGGCGTTGGGCAGCAAGAATCCCGCCGGCAACCGTGGACGAGCTCACGCCATCCACGCAGCCCTGGAGGACATCGGCGATCGCGACCGCCGCACGCTGAGTTTCGCAGGAGATATCCAGCGCCAGATACACCAGCGCGCGCCGCGCGCTGGTCAGGGTAGCCGCGGCGGCATCGAGGGCAGCGTCCATGGTGCACGGCGCGCCGTCCATGCGCGCTTCGGCCGGTACACGACCATCGCCGAACCACGCCGCGCCGAGGGGACAGGCGTGGCGCGCTTCGACGATGTACCCGTCACGAACCGCTACGGCTATGTCATCGCACGCGCATCCGCAGCCCAAGCAGGTGACGTGCTCCATGACGCCAGAAGTCTCGCTCACGCGCTTCTCCTCCCGCTCCCCCCGATCTCCTCATACATCCGCTGTGCCCTACGCACAAGCGCGGCATGGCAATCCTGTTCACGCGAGCCGCGCGCGAAAATTGTGCACACCGGATTGCCGCGGGCGATGCGCTCACCTGGATGCGGTACATCGCGGACGTCGTCGTTCTCGAGCCAGCCGCGCGTGTCGCCCAGGGTAGTCGCGTGTCGGGCAAACAGCACGGCCTTGCCGATCACATCGGTACTCCGATCGCGTTGCGCCGCCGTAAGGTCGAATGCCGGTAGTATGCCCGAAAATGATGCGGCGTGCGCGCCGAATACAGAAAATCCGAACGCTCGCTCGGCGAGTTCCATGGACGCCGAGTGACGTGGATTCACTTCAGTAACGAACGGCAGGCCATCGCGGGCAATGAAGTCGAAGCCGTTGATGCCAACGAGATGCAACTCGCGGGCGAACATTTCGGCAATCCTGCGGCCGACCTCGATCAACGCTTCGGCCCAGGCGAACGTTGCAGTAGTCCGTCCACTGAGAATGCTTCCGCAATAACGGAACCCCGAGGCTCCGAAGTCAGGCTCGCCGATAAGCTGTCGCGAGCAGGCGAAGAGCACGGCGGATCGTCCGTCGGCGACGAAGGCGACCGAACCCGGAACGCCGCGAACGTGTTCTTGCAGATACTCGGCGCGACGGAGTGGGCGTTTCGCGCGCCAAGGCGTGATGCCGTGTCCGCCACCCGAGGCGCGCGGCTTCACCAACCACCCGCGTCGCGGAATACCGGAACGGATTCCAGAGTGCGGAGGGCGCAGTCGGACTTCGGGCGTCGGGAAGCCGTGGGACCGGAGGAGTCTGGCGACCAGGTTCGGATCGCGCGCGCGCCGGAGGACGGCGGGCGAGTTTCCCCACAGCACGCGGCCCCGGGCGAGGAGGGCGACGGCGTCAGGCTGATTCTCGAAACTGGAGACGTACGACACAGCATCTCCGGGTACGTTGCGCGCGGCGCGGGCCACGGTTCGCGGGTCGTACGCCAGGCCGAGGTCACGGCCCAGCGCAACGGCAGGCGCTGCCCGATGGTCCAGGTCGCCGAACGCGTCGACGGATGCAACGGCGTAGCCCGCGCGTACGGCGGACTCGGCAATAGCGCGTGTCGAGAAGCCGGCAACGACGACGCGCCGCGTGCCGGGGATGATGGGCTCAGGCGATGCCAAGCCGCCGCCGCGCCGCGTTGGGCGAAATCACGAGAAGATAGTCCAGTACCGTGCCCGTCGCTTCGCGCAAGCCGAGGGCGTTGACGAGCGCTTCGTTCGGACCGCCGACCAGGCCATCGGCAATGAGTGCCGCACCCTGAGCCGCTTCTTTGGCGGTGCGCGCGAACCCTTCCAGGCGGCGTGTGGGCGCTATGGGGCTAAGCCGCAGGCGGAGTTCGCGTACGATCGACTCGGCGTGGCTTGCGCGTCCGGAGAGCAGAATCTCATAGGGGCGGCGGGTCGCTGCGGCCAGGGCGCCCACGGCTTTCACGGCGCTCTCCACGAGCGCGTCGCGCGCGACCTGGTCGCGCTCGGCGCGCGGTTCGGCGATCCGGTCGACGGCGTGGTCGGCGTCGCCAAGTATGCTGGCAACCCCGCCGGTGAAGAGCATGTCCTTGGTGACCGTGCCGGCGAGGAAGGCGACCTCGCCATCGAGCGCGCCGGCGGCGCGGATTCCCAGCGGTCCCGAGGATCCTCCCAATCCATCGACGATGCGGCCTTCGTTTACCGCGATCGCCGCCGAGAAGGCGCCGCCCAACTCGAGCAGGATGAACGAGACTTCCCCATATCCGCATTCGCGCGTTCGCGCCTGTTCGTGAATGCCTAACGCTACCGCGCAGACCTTGTCCGCGGTACCCATGTCCACGCGATTGATCTTGCGGTAGGCCGGAACGGAAGGAAGATGAACGACGCCCGGCGTGAAGAGGACCGGCAACGCGGCGTCGCGGAGGGCGCGGGCGAGCGTGCGCAGGCCACCGATGCCGCCGTGATCATCCGTACCGGCGAGGTAGGCCAGGCGGAGATCGGTTTCGGTGGCGCGCTCCACGGGGGTGAGGGGAAGTCCATAGCCGGAAGGTCCCGCGATGAGCGCGGGGCGGGCGTCTCGCAGCAGGGCGATGAACGCCGGGATGTCGGCGAGCGCGTCGGCGGTGGGGAGCGATTGATCGAGGAACACCACTCCATCATCGAGTCCGCACAGGTCGATGGTGACCGTGCCGGGATCGATGCCGAGTGTCCGAGGTGATGCGTTCACGTCATCACGTGATCACGCGGGCAGGCCCGCCGCCAGCTCGGCGATGGTTTCCGCATCGAACACGGTGTCGCTGCGCTCGAAGAGTTTGGCGATGCATGCCTTGTGGACCTTCATCTTGAAGCCGCCGACACCGATGGCGCCGAAGGTCGTGACGCCGTCACGGGTGGCGCCATCGTCGTTCACGTCGATGCCTTCTATGCCTAACGGGGGAACGGCATTGAGGTCGCACGCGACGCGCAGGCCTGGGCGTCCGGACCACGCAGCGCGGGGCACGAGGAGGACGCCCGCCGGGCCGGCGTTGAGCACGACCTCGGGCTGGGTGTCGTCAAGCACGCGCTGCGCTTCCGACGCGTCGCGCATGCAGCGCAGGGCGACCTTGCCGCCGAAGCGCGCGGCGATGGCGGTGCGGGTACGTTCACCTTCTTCGTTGCGGCGTGAGGTGATCGTGACGTGCGCTCCCGACTTGGCGAAGAGTCCCGCCGCGCGGGCGCCGACCGGCCCGGTGCCCGCTGTGACCAACACGTTGCGGTCGCGGACATCGCCCATGGCGCGCGTGATCTTGATGACCGCGGCCACGGCCGTGGTGTTCGACCCGTTTGCGTCGAGCATCATCGACACGCGAAACGGACCGAAGAGCGTTTTCTGCGCCACGGCGAGCAACTTTTCCCCGATCGCCATGTCACTGCCGCCGATGAACACCGCTGTGTTGTGGAGATCTTTCGGCCCGCGGGTGAAGATGCACCCGTAGATCAGATCACGAACATCAGCCTCGGTGACTCCCGCGCGCTGCATGATGCTATCGGCGCCAGCGTCGTGGGCGACGACTTCATCGAACACGCTGGGAAGGCGGTTGGAGTCGAGCTGGAGCAAGAGCTTTTTCATAAGGCGACGTGGAACAGGTAAGAGGGCGGCGGTATGAGGGGATAGTAGGAAGTCAGGTCGGGGGCATAAAGCCGGCCAGCTGTGGACGTGATGCACACGGGGCGCCTTGCAGCGCCCCGTGTGAATCTCCCGAGTCCCTGGTTCCCGCAACTATCCCTCGGCGCCGCCGGCGAACGGGTGACGGGCGGTCTTGGCACCCGTGATGACATCATCGACCTTGGGCTGGCCCTTGAGCGCGCGCTCGAGCGCTTGTTTCGTCGCGCGGTAGTTGAAGTCGAAGATTTTCTTGTCGTCGCTGGCGTCCCAGTGAATGAACACGCCGACGAGCACGCAGTAGTCGTCGACCTTGTCACGCGGGATGACGCCGGAGGAGACGGAGTCGACAATGGCGCGGGCGACGGCGGCCTGGGCCGGACCGAACATCTGTACCGCCTGTTTGGCGCCCTTGATGGTCACCTTGTTGAACATCAGCGTGTCGGGCTTCGCGGGGAGGTTCGGCGCGACCACCGCGGTGAGAGCGGTAAATCCGTCCTTGTTATTCGAGAGCGCGTTGCAGAACGCCTGGCCTACGTGGCTCGACTTGGAGCCGATGATGAGGTCGATATGCGCCACCTCGTTCCCGTCGCCGATCAGGGATTCGCCGAGAAAGAATTCCGCTGCCATGGGACCCACCTCCGTACTAATGTGGTTTTACAACGCACACGCGACTGCGTGGATGAGCAGACGACAGAACAAGGCACGTCACATCTCCGGCACGCGTTGCGTCGGCGGATGGGGCGTGCTTCGAATCAGTTTGTGGGATGGTCAACATGGAGACCACTCCCGAATGTGTCAAGCAGGAGCGGGCGGGGATACGAGGTTGTGGGGCTTCCCTCTCCGGCGGCGTCGTGCAGCTTTCGGTCATGCGGATACCGATCGAGAGTTACCACCTGTTCAACGGGCTCTTCGTCACGTTGTCGGAGGATCATACGGCGCCGATCGTGGCTGTGAACCTTTGGTACCACGTGGGATCGGCGAACGAACGGGAGGGGCGCACAGGCTTCGCGCATCTGTTCGAGCACATGCTGTTCCAGGGCTCGTCGCATGTGGCGGCTAACGAACACTTCGAGCTCATTCAGCGAGCTGGGGGAACACTGAACGGCTCGACTTGGCTGGATCGCACGAATTACTACGAGACGGTTCCATCGAACCAGCTCGCGCTCGCGCTCTGGCTGGAGGCGGATCGCATGAGCACGTTGCTCCCGGCGATGACGCAGCAGAAGCTGGACACGCAGCGAGATGTGGTGAAGAACGAGCGCCGGTGGAGCGTGGACAACCAACCGTATGGCACGTGGTGGGAGCGTCTGCCGGCGCTGGCCTTCCCGCCGACACATCCGTTTCATCACTCGCTCATCGGGTCGATGGAAGACCTGTCGGCGGCGAGCCTCGATGACATCGTCAATTTCTTTGCGACGTACTACACGCCCGACAACGCCGCGCTCTCGATTGCCGGCGACTTCGATCCAGTGGAGGCGCGTGGTCTGGTCGATCGGTATTTCGGTTCCATTCCACGCGGCGCTGGTGTTCCGCCGCGTTCCGACATGCGCCTACCTGCCACGTTTGGGAACACCCAACGGGAGGTAGTGCCCGACACCGTCATGGTGCCGCGTCTCTTTCTGGCATTCCGTTCACCGCCCTTCGGGTCGGACGAGTACTACGCGGCGAGCGTCCTCGCGACGATACTCGGCGCGGGCAAGGGCAGCCGACTCCAGCGGCAATTGGTGCGGGGGCGTGAGATCGCGAGCGAGGCCACGGCGTTTACCTTCGATCTGGCCGAAGGGGCGGACCTGTTGGTCGTGGACGTGACCGCGCGTCCCGAGGTGACGAGCGACGTACTGGAGAAGGAAGTGGCCCGCGAGGTCGACGCGGCACAGGGTGGAGGGGTGACCGCCGCCGAGGTGGAGCGCGCGGTGGCGATGATCGAGACCGGGTTCGTGACGTCGCTGCAGTCGGCGGGGGAACGGGCGGACAAGTTGTCGATGTTCGCGACGATCTTCGGCGATCCATCGCTGCTCAACGAGCAATCGGCGCAGTACCGGGCCGTGACGGTGGAGCGCGTGAACGCCGTGGCGCGCGAGCGCTTGGTTCAGACCAACCGGGCGAGTCTGCTGTACGTGCCGCGGGATGCTGCGCCTAACGGAGCGCGCGACGAAGCGGAGGCCGCGGCCGGGGCGTCGGGGGCGTCGCGATGACGCATGCCGCGCTGTCCCGTCCGGCCGCGGGACCGCCGCGCGCCTACCATTTCCCCGTGTTCGAGCGTGTGACGCTCGACAACGGACTGGGTCTGATCGTGTCGCCGGTGCGCAAGCTGCCGGTGGTGACCGCGCTGCTGGTTGGCGATGCCGGTGCGTCGGCGGAGCCGGCAGGGCGTGATGGGGTGGCCAACGTTACGGCGCGTGGGCTCCTCGAAGGCACCGCGGAGCGCGACGGCAACGCACTGACCGAGGCGTTTGAGCACCTTGGCGCGGGCGTGTTTGCCGGCGCCGACTGGGACGTGGCGACGGTTGGCCTAACGATGCTGCGCTCACGACTGGCCGACGGCCTCGCGCTCTTTGGCGAGGTGATGCTGGCGCCGTCGTTTCCGGAGCGCGAGATCGCGCGGCTGCGGGCGGAGCGGCTTGCCGATTTGCTGCAGATGCGCACCGAGCCGCGAGGGTTGGCGGACGAGATGTTCGCACGGTTCGTGTACGACCCTCTCTCGCGCTATGCGCGCCCCGAAGATGGCGGTCCGGAGACGGTCGGCGCGCTCACGCGCGACGACGTCTGGGGATTTTACCAGGGGCGCTATCGTCCGGGGCAAAGTACGCTGGTGCTGGTCGGCGACGTGAGCGTGACGGAGGGCGTGGAGCTTGCCCAACGGACGCTGGGCGCCTGGCGCGGCACGGCGGAACGGTCGACGGTGCCGAACGATACGCCGGCACGCGCTACTCGTGCCGTGCACCTGGTGCACAAGGCCGACGCGCCGCAGTCCGAGTTGCGGGTTGGACACGTAGGCCTGCCGCGCGCGCACCCGGACTACTTCCGGGTGCTCGTGATGAACTCGATTCTGGGCGGCCTGTTCTCGTCGCGGGTCAACCTCAACCTACGCGAAGCGCACGCGTATACGTACGGCGCGTTCTCCGGGTTTGCGTGGCGGCGTGGCGCGGGTCCGTTCGTGGTGTCGAGTGCGGTTCGCAGCGATGTCACGGCCGACGCCGCGCGCGAGGTACTCATCGAGGTCGAGCGTATGCGTGCGGAGCCCGTGAATGCGGATGAGTTGTCGCTGGCTACCAGCTATCTGGGAGGCGTGTTTCCCATCAAGTACGAGACGACCGATGCCATCGCCCGGGCGCTGGCCGCGTTGGTGGCCTACGGTCTGCCTTTCGACTACTTCGACCGCTATCGCGACCAGGTGCGTGCGGTGACGCGAGAGGACGTGCTCATTGCCGCCCAACAGCACTTGCATGCGGCCGAGCTGCAGTTGGTGGTCGTTGGCGATCCGGATGCGGTGCGCGAGCCGCTGACCGCTATGGAGTTCGGACCACTGCTGGAGTACGGCCCCGACGGGGTCGAGATCACGCGCGAGGGATGACCGAACCCGGACGAATCTCCTCCACGCGGCGGTACACAGGACGGGTGATCAACCTGGACGTGGACCGCGTGCGCTTTCCCGATGGATCCGAGGGGGAGATGGAAATGGTCCGGCACTCCGGAGCGAGCGCGGTGCTGCCGTTTCTCACTGATCCGGCGGGCGATGATCCCCAACTGCTGCTGATCCGCCAATATCGCTACGCCGCTAACGGATTTCTGTACGAGGTTCCCGCAGGCCGCTTGGAGCCGAACGAGGCGCCGGACGCGTGTGCGCGGCGCGAGCTGCTCGAGGAAACCGGATGCACCGCGGAGCGGATCGAGCACGTCTACACGTTCTTCACGACGCCCGGGTTCACGGACGAAAAGATTCACGCGTTCATCGCGACGGGACTGGTGCGTGGCACGGCGCACCTGGAAGCCGACGAATTCGTGGAGGTGGCGACGGTGTCGCTCGCCCGCGCCCTCCAGATGGTCCGCGCGGGTGAGATCGTGGACGCGAAGACCGCGCTCACGCTGCTCTACGTGGCCGGGTTTCGCTTGGGTGCCTGAGCCGCCGGTTGCTGCCTAACGGGACGCGGCGGGACGCGGATCATTTGGTCCAGATCAGCACGGCGCCGCAGTCGGTGGTCCGGTATTGCGCGGGGACGGTCGCGGCGTCGGCATAGACTTCCATGGCGCGGATGTCCCGCGGGCTTACGTACTGGTTGAGCGATTGCGCGGCTCCGTCAACTGGGGAGCCGTCGATATACACGTTGGGATAGCACGGCCTGCTGGACCGGGAGGAGACGATACTGTAGTCGAAGTTGGAGTTGGGCGAGACGTGCATCCCGGGCATCGAGTAGAACAAGTCCGTCACCCGAAACGGATGGCGCTTTTCGATATCCGCGGCGGTAACGAACTGGCCGAGCCCGTGCTGTTGTCGGCGCAGAAACTCGTCGAGGCGGCTGACACTGTGCTTCTTGCCGAACACGTGAACGCCGGCGAGGACCTGAACCAGCTTCGTCAGTTTTGCCCCGACGGTGTCGGTTCGTCCGCTCACGAGGTCGAGGGCGAGGCGCAGCGGCTCGAATCCCAGGTAGTGGATCTCGAGCGTTTGCGTTCCGGACGGCAGGGAACGAAAGTCGAAACGGCCATCGGTTCCGCTGACGCCGGAGACGCCAGCGCCCCACACGGTGAGCTGGGCGCCGTCGATCGGCTTGCCCGTCGAGTCGCGCACGATGCCCACGATGCGCGCCGTCCCGTGGCGCACCGGCTCGCCTAACGGAGAGGCGAGGCTGTCGCGCGCCGCCAGGGCGACGGTGTCCCGGCCCAGGTTCAGGTCACGGACCAGGAGTCCGCGCACCGGCACGGTGACCTCGATGAAGCTGGTGACGCGTGCGCCTAACTCCGCGCGAATGTCGATCGCGCCGTCGGTGGGCACGCCGCAGATGGCGAACCAGCCGGCGGAATCGGCCTTGGCAGCCACCTGACGGCGTGCGCGGTGCAGCCCGTGGGTGTCGATGGTGATCTCCTGCCACACGGCGATGATGTGCGCGGAACCGATCGGGAATTCGGTGTCCGCATCGCGCACGAAGCCGAGCAGCATGCCGGAGGAGTCTTGGCGCTGGGGAGCGCCGCACAGCGTCGTGCGGATGGCGATGGCGCCCGGGACAAACAGCGTGACGTGTACCATGGATTCCGCACCAACATCCAGCAGGCGCTGGATCGAGCTGAGTCCGAGCTCGCCGAGATCGGCATCGAGAACCCCGATCAGGTATTTGCCACGCGGCACGCGCTCGAATCGAAAGGAGCCGGTGGAGTCCGTCTGGACGCTCAGGACAGAGGCGGGGTTGGTGCTCGACACCATCTGCACCGTGGCGTCGATCAACGGTTTTGCCTGCACGCTGTCATAGACGACACCAGCCACGGTATCTGTCGTAGTACTACCAGCGGCACCGCTGGGGTCGATTTGCTGGGCGTCGGCTGTCGCGAGCGCGAAGGCGAGGGGGAGGAGGAGCACCACGCACGCAGCGCGCACGAGCATTTGCCGAGCGAGAAGACGCGGATAGGAGCAGCGCATAGGGCGGCTCGTGAGTGAAATCACCTGGGACGGCCGATTCGTCCGCGACGGCAACTGTTTAGAGCAGCGCGGAGTCGAAAGAGATACCTCATGGGGCCGCTCAATGCGAGAGATCTGGGGTGAAAGCGTGTCCCATCCGATTGAATGTTCCGTCTCAGAAAGTAGACACGGCACCGAGGGGGGGTATATTTAAACGTGATGCGGATGCATACAACCCATTGCCCAGTAGGTTGTTACGAGATGAGAAGCGAGGGCCGACAGGCGGGCACGAGCCATGCTTTTTGGACATGCGGCGGAGCCGGGCCGACCGGCGTAGCTGCTCCGTCTCATCAGGCGGTAACCCTTGAGCTTGGGGAGAGCAATGGCTGACGTCGCGCTGAAATACCCGGTACCATCGGCCGGGGTAAGCGTTCGGGAGCGGTTGCAGGCCATGGACGACTCCGGTCTCGTCACTGAGTTTCTCGGTGGGGAGGAGCGCGCGTTCCAAGTGCTGGTGGAGCGGTATCAGACGCGTCTCCTCAACTTCGTCTATCGGACGATCAGTGATCGTGAGCGGGGCGAGGATCTGGTGCAGGAGGTGTTCATTCGGGTCTATCGGCATCTGCACCGTTTTGACCGCTCGAAGAAGTTTTCGACGTGGGTGTACACCATCGCGTCGAACCTGGCCAAGAACGAGCTGCGCAACCGGTCGCGCAATCCGCTCGTGTTCTTCCAGACGATTCGCAAGAATTGGCAGGATGACGATCGTCCGCTGCAGTTCGAGGATTCTGCGTCGCGCCCGGATGATCTCTATCGCAAGCGGCACCTGCGGGAGCTCGTGGAGAGCTCGGTGGCACAGCTGCCGGAGCATCACCGACAGGTGTTCATTTTGCGCGAGCTCGAGGGGAAATCGTACGAGGAAATCGCGGAGATTACCGGGTGCAACTTGGGCACGGTAAAGTCGCGGTTAAACCGGGCGCGCAACGCGTTCGCGACGATCATCGAGCCGGGATTGAAATAGCGTAGACCCTCGGAGGTGAGGCCGGCGGGTGAAGACACGGCGGGCGGGGCCAAGTGGCTCCGTCCGCCGTGTCTTTCGTATGGTCCGGTCCCCGTTCGTGCGCGCTCGACCATTGGGAAGGTCTTCCCTGAGGCGCTGTACGGACCTCATCGTTGGAGGCGGAACCCCGGGCGGTACGGTCGGGTATCCCAATCGGAACTACCGTGGTGGAGGTGTGGTCGCGCTATGATTTGCCGTGAGTTTCGGTATCGACATCCTGTCTATTTGGACGGAGGGCTCACGGACTGTGAGCTCGTCGCGATGCAAGTACATCTTGCCGAATGTACTCGGTGCTCGCGATACGATACGACCATCCGGCGCGGACTTATGGTGCTGCGGAGTCTGCCGACGGTGGAACCGTCCTCGGATTTTCTTTATCGGCTGAACCAGAAGCTCCATCGTGCACAGGAAGCCGATGCTCGCGCGGAGACATACCGCGGTCCGAGTGTCGGCTCTTTCATTGCGACCGCGGCGAGCGTCGTGATCGTGGGGTTCGTTGCCGCGCTGCTGTTCGATGTCGCACAGCCCGCGCGCAATCTTCGGTTGGCACCTATGGTCGCGATGCGTCCGGCCGTTCCGCCGCCCTCCCCTGCCGTGAGCTCTGCGCTCGTCGCCTCCGCGTCGGTGGGACTCCCCGTATGGCCGGCTGCCATGATGGCGGAGCAGGCGCAGGTCCATTTCGCCGCGGCCGAGATGGGGGTGGAGAGCTGGTAGCTGGTAGCTGGTAGTTGGTGACTACATCTTACGGTCATAGTTTAGTACTGCGCCAACCACCAACCACCAACCACCAACCTCTACCAACCACCAACTACCAACCTCTACCAACTGCCAACTACCAACCACCAAGAAATGGCCGACGACCGCGCGTTCTGGAAGTCGCTCGCATCGCGCTCTTTCGCGCGTGCGTACTGTTTTTACGGCGAGGAGGACTTCCTCAAGGATGAGGCGGTGCGGCAGCTTCTCGGGGCAACGTTGGATCCGGCGACGCGAGACTTCAATCTCGACGTGCGCGATGCGGCGGTGCTCGAAGCGGAAACGTTGGCATCGTTGCTAGCGACGCCTCCCATGATGGCGGAGCGACGCGTGGTGGTGGTGCGCGATGCGTCGGCGTTGCGCAAGGATGTGCGCGCGGAGGTAGATCGGTTCCTGGCGCGGAGTGGAGCGGCGGCATCCGCAGCAGACGATGTGGTCCTCGTGTTGGTGTACGCCGCGGGGAAGCCGGATCGCGTGGTGACCGAGGGCGCATATACAGTGGAGATGGAGCCGCTGACCGGGGATCGCGTGCCGCGATGGATCGTGCATCACGCCCGCACGGTCCTCGGCGTCGAGATCACGCCTGGCGCGGCGGCGTTGCTGTTCGAGAGCGCGGGCAACGATCTCGTTGTGCTGGCGTCGGAGTTGGACAAGTTGGCGAGCTACGCCGGCGGCGCAGCGATCGACGAGGCGGCGGTGGCGGCCATCGTCGGCGTGCGGCGCGGCGAGACGTTAGGCGATTTTCTGGATCTGGTGGCAACGCGCGACGCGACGCGTGCGCTCGCGCTTCTTACCCACGTGCTTGGGCAGCCAAAGGTGGGCGCGATTCCCATCGTGATGGCTCTGACGACGCAGACGCTCGCGCTGGCCTGGGGGCGAGCGATGCGCGAGCGCGGCGTGTCGGCGGCACGTCTCGAGCGCGAGTACTTCGACTTCCTCAAGAGCACCGGAGGCGCATACACCGGGCGCCCATGGGGTGAGGCGGTGAAGTCGTGGGCCAGGGTGGTGGACGACTGGGACGAGCCGGTGTTGGAGCGGACGTTGGAGGCGCTGCTCGCCGCCGACGTGTCGCTCAAGGAGACGCGGCTTTCGTCGGACGACGAGATTCTGGCCAGGCTGGTTCTGGCGATCTGCGTCGGCGACGACCATACGACCATGAGGCGCCGCACCGCCGTCGCCTAACTCTCCCCTGTCCTGCGTCGTTTCTCCTTTTCGCGGCGTCCGCTCATGATTCGTCTTGCATGCGTTCTCTCGGTGCTCTTGCTCACGATGCCGTCCGGGGTGCTCGCGCAAGCGAGCGATTCGTCGGTGGCGGACTCGGTGTTCCTGGAGGCGCAGCGTATGGCGGCCGAGGGCCGGGGCGATTCAGCGCGCGCGATCGTGCAGCGGCGACTCGACTCCGCGGCGGTGGGCTCGCCGGCGTACGTCGACGCGTTGTACTGGCGCGCCGTAGTGGCGGCGACGGCGGGGGATGCCGAGCGCGATCTGCGCGTGATCGTCGTGACGTACCCCGCATCGCGGCGCAGCGCGGACGCGCTGCTGCGGTTAGCCCAACTCGAGATGGCGCGCGGGGAGAACGACCAGGCGCTGCAACATCTGCAACGCATCGTCGTTGAGCATCCGGACAGCCCGGATGGCGGCCGCGCGCAATTTTGGGCGGCGCGTGTGCTGCTCAATCGGGGCGATCTGCGCGTGGGATGCGCGCGGCTGACAGACGCATCACGTCTGACCCCGCCAGCGCAGGTGGAGCTCCAGAATCAGATTGGCTATCTGCTGCAGCGGTGCAGGGGCGTCGACACGAGCGTCGCGGCCAAGGTCGCGCCGGCCGCACCGGCCGCACCGGCCGCGCACGAGCCGTCCGCGTCCGGTAAGGCGCGCACCAGCGCGAGCGTGCAGGCGAGGGCGTCGTCGAGCCAGGGGAAATACACCGTCCAGGTGGCCGCGTATTCGACGAAGGCCGCCGCCGACCGACTGCGCGAATCGCTGGCAAAACGCGGTTACGATGCACGCATTGTTGGGCAGGTGACGCCATTCCGGGTGCGGGTAGGCCGCTACGACACGCGAGCCGCGGCGGACACGGAAGCGCAGCGAATGCGCGCGCAGAAGATGAGCGCCTACGTGACGGCGGCGGAGCATCCGTGAGCCGGGACACCGCCACGCCGCTCATGCAGCAGTACCGCGAGATCAAGGCGCGTCATCAGGACGCGATCCTGCTCTTTCGGATGGGGGACTTCTACGAGATGTTCTACGAGGACGCGGAGCTTGGGGCACGCGTCCTCAGCCTAACGCTCACGTCGCGCAACAACGGCGGTGCGGCGGAAGTTCCGCTCGCCGGGGTACCCGTGAAGGCCGTGAGCCAGTACCTCCGCCGGCTGGTGGAGCACGGATACCGGGTCGCCATCTGCGAGCAGGTGGAAGATCCCAAGGTCGCGAAGGGGATTGTGCGCCGCGAGGTCGTGGAGACGATCACACCCGGCGCCGCGTTCTCGGATGATTTGCTCGATGGTGCGCGCAATAACTATCTGTGCGCAGTGTGTGTCGCGCCGGACGCCGTGGGGATCGCCGCCGCGGATCTTTCGACGGGTGAGCTGCGGCTGGTACACTCGGCGCCAGCGGACGCCAATGCCGTGCTGGCGCGTCTGGCGCCGAGCGAAGTGCTCGTCGCGCGCGGCACCCCGGCGGTGGCAGTGAATATAGTATCATTTCGCGACGAAAACGCGCTGGTGACGGAACGTGAGGCCTGGGAGTTCGATCCGGCGTTGGCGGCGGACGATCTCGCACGGCAGTTCGGCGTGGCGTCGCTCGAGGGATTCGGGATCGGCGCGGGCGACGCGCCGGCCGTGGGCGCCGCGGGGGCGCTGATTCGCTACCTGCGCGAGTTGCAACCGGCCGGACTGCCGCATCTCCGGCGGCCGATCGTCGAGCGCCCCGGGAGCGCGATGCCGTTGGACGAGATGACGCGTCGGAACCTGGAGCTCGTGGAATCGATGCGTGGCGGCGGCGTCGCGGGCACACTGCTCGATGTGCTCGATCGCACCATCACGCCGATGGGAGCGCGCCTGTTGCGGCAGTGGATTCTCGCTCCGCTCACTCGGCGTGTGGAGATCGATGCCCGGCTGGACGCCGTGGCGGCCCTGGCGCGCGACTCGCTGGCCCGAGGGGCGCTGCGGACGGCGCTGGACGGGGTGCGCGATATCGAGCGGCTTGCCGGGAAAGTGGCTTCGGCGCGCGCGACGCCACGCGAGCTCGGTGCGTTAGGCACATCGCTCAACCGGCTGCCGGCGGTCGAGGCGGGTGCTGAGCGCGTGCGGGCGGCAGCGCTGGTTGCCGACTTGCTGCGCGACTGGGACGGGTGCGCCGACCTCGGCGCCGCGATCGAGGGCACGCTGGTGGAGGATCCACCGATCGCGATCGGCGACGAACACGTGATCCGCGGTGGTGTGGACGCCGAGCTTGACGAGTTGCGGGCGCTGCGCGATGGGAGCAAGGACGCCATCGCCCGCATCCAGGCGGAGGAGCGCGAACGGACCGGAATCGCGTCGCTGAAGGTCGGCTACAACAAGGTGTTCGGCTATTTCATCGCCATCACGAACGCCAATCGCCATCTGGTGCCCCCGCACTATCAGCGGCGGCAGACGCTGGCCGGCGAGGAGCGCTACGTGACGCCCGAGCTCAAGGAGTACGAGGAGAAAGTCCTCACCGCCTCGGAACGACTCGAGGCGCGCGAGCGCACGCTGTTCGAGGCGCTGCGGTCGCGCGTGGGAGCGGCGGTGGCGCGCCTCCAGCGCGCGGCGACGATCGTGGCGCAGCTGGACGTGCTGGCGACGCTGGCCGAGGTGGCGGAACGGGAGGGCTACGTTAGGCCGGAGATCACTGACGCGTTCGCGTTGGACATCGATGCCGGCCGGCATCCGGTGGTCGAGCGGATGATGCCGCGCGAGAAGTTCATTCCCAACGATCTCTCGCTGGATGAACAGGCGCGCGTGATCATCCTCACCGGTCCCAACATGGCGGGGAAGTCGACGATCCTGCGTCAGGTGGGGTTGATCGTGCTGATGGCGCAGATGGGGGGGTTCGTGCCCGCCGCGCGGGCGCGGATCGGGATCGTGGATCGGCTCTTCACGCGGGTTGGCGCCAGCGACAACCTGGTGCGGGGCCAATCCACGTTCATGGTGGAGATGGCGGAGACGAGCGCCATTCTGCACACGGCCACCGCGCGCAGTCTGGTGTTGTTGGACGAGATCGGACGCGGCACGTCCACCTACGATGGCGTGTCGATCGCCTGGGCGGTGAGCGAGCACCTGCACGACCGTATCGGCTGCAAGACGGTGTTCGCGACCCACTACCACGAGTTGACGCAACTGAGTGATCAATTAGTAGCAGTTCGGAACTATAATGTGGCGGTGCGCGAGGTGGGGGACCAGGTGTTGTTCCTGCACACGCTGATGCCCGGCGGCGCGGACCGGTCGTACGGCATCGAAGTTGGGCGACTGGCCGGACTGCCCGCGGCAGTGCTGGCGCGCGCGCGCGAGGTGCTGCGACGACTGGAGGGCGGCCACCTGGTGTCGGCCCCGGCCGCGCCGGCGCGCGATGCGCCGGCGCAACTGGCGCTGTTCACCGCCGCGCCGCACCCGGCGCTGGAGCGGTTGCGCGCGCTGGACTCCGATGACCTAACGCCGCGGCAAGCGCTGGATGAACTGGCGGCGCTGGCGGCGCTGGCGCGGCGGCCGTCCTGACGGCGGCTCAGGCGCCTCGCGATGCCTCGATGATGAGCTCGATACGACCGTGCGTGGACAGCGGCTCCACCTCAACGCGACCGTTTGTCGTACGTCGAAAGCCAAGCGAGATGCGCGCTCGCCCAACGGGAAGATCGTGCAGCTCGAGGCGGGACACGCCATCCGGAAGCACGGGCCGAACGACGCGCAGGTGGCCCGCAAACGCATCGGGCTCCAAACCGAGGAGCCCGATCAAGAGATAGGGGACGCTTCCCGATGCCCAGGCCTGCGGATGGCAGGCGACCGGATAGCGCACCGGCGTCGTGAACTCGTCGGTGGAGAAGCCGGCGAACACTTCGGGCAATCGGAACGACGGGAAGTGTGCCGCCGCGCGCACGAGTCCGGCGAACACGCGCCGCGCCTCGCGGTCCAGACCATAGCGTCGAAAGCCGGTGGCGATGAGCGCGTTGTCGTGCGGCCACACGGTGCCGAGGTGGTAGGCCACGGGATTATATCGCCGCGCTTTGGTGGAAAGCGTGCGGATGCCCCAGCCCGAGAACATGTCGGGCGCCATGAGTCGGCTGGCCACTCGGCGGGCGCGCGGTGATGTCACGATCCCGGTCCACAGGGCCTGACCGGCGTTGGACGTGATCACGGACAGGGGCCGCTGGCCGGCCTCCAGCGCGAGCGCGTAACAGCCTAACGACGCGATCCAGAAATCCCGCTCGAAGCGGGCGCGAAGGTCGCGGGCCTGGGCGCGGAGCAACGCGGCCCGCGTGGCGTCGCCCGCCCGCTCGTACAGGTCGGCCATGAGCGCGCGCGCGAGGTACGTGTATCCCTGCACTTCGACGAGCGCGATCGGGGGCGTCGCGAGGCGGCCGCGCGCGGTGACGATGGCGTCGCCGGAATCCTTCCAGCCCTGGTTGATGAGTCCGTGGGCCGAGGTGCTCGCGTAGTCGATGTAGCCGTCATCGTCGGAGTCGGCGCCATCGGCCATCCACCCGAGTGCGAGCTCGATGTTGGGCAACAACTCGTGAAAGAGCGTCAGGTCGCCGGTCCACGCCGCGTGGCGGCCGACGAGGATGAGAAAGAGCGGTGTGGCATCCACGGATCCGTAGTACGGCGTGTGGGGAATGAGATGCAGCCGCGCCATCTCGCCGACACGGATCGAGTGCAGAATCTTGCCCGGCTGCTCGTCGCGCCATTCACTCATCTGGTGTGCTTGATAGAACGCGAGGAGGCGCGCCGTCTGTTCGGCGATTCGCGGCTCGTACGCGAGCATCTCGATGGCGGTAATCGCGGCGTCTCGGCCAAACAGCGTGGCGAACCACGGCACTCCGGCGGCAAAGTATTCCTTACCGTCGATGCTGCTGCGCAGCATTCTGAGGTCAGCGCACGAGCGCGCGAGCACCGCGTTGAGCCGCATGCTGTCGGTGGTGACCGACGTGCGCGGCTCCCGCGCCAAGTCGCGCGCCGGCGCGGTGGCTCGCAGATGTCGACCGTTCGCCCTCCGACTCTTTCCGTTAGGCTGAGTGAAATGTTCGCCGAGGGTGAGGACGATGCACAGGGTGACGTCGCGTCGCGGCGGTAGGGCGATGGCGAACGACGCGGAGCTCGCGGACTGCCGCGCGCGGGTCGGCATCCGCGAGAACACGATGCGTACGGAGCGGCGGCAGCGATCCTTTCCATCGTACGACAGCCGGAGCGTGCGCCCGTGCCAGGTCGGACGGCGCACGTGTCCCAATCGTTCGCGAAAGAGTCCGCGCACGGCGAACAGATCCTCGAACTGTGCGTCGAAGGCGAACGAGATGGGCAGCGTGATGCGCTCGAGTCCGAGGTTGCGGAACGCGAGCGTATCGTGCAGCGCCGGCGTGCCGGCATGGAGCACGCGTGTCCACCGGATGTCGACGGTCTCGCGCGGGATCAGGCGATCGCGGCCCAGTCGCAGGTCGGGGTTGGCGAGTTGGAACACCGACGTGCCGCCATCGGCCGACTGGGCGAGTACGGTGGGCTCCTGTCCCGCCAAGCGCAGCTCGTACCCGCGGAGAAATCGGCAGTCGTGGTAGAACAATCCCAAGCCGTGACCCGGGGCGAGGGGGACGCTGCCCTCGTCGTTGGACAGAAAGAACACGTTCTCCGCTTTGATCACGATGGCGTCGGAGATGCCTTTCGTGACCGACGGGGTGCCGTGCGTCAGGATGCGTTGCTTCTCGGCGGTAAGCCCGCGGTCCGCGGGCGCGATGGGGGGATGGGGGGTTTCGCCGCGCGTTCGCGCGCTCATCGCATCATCAGGAAGTGCAGGACATCGGAGCGTGTCACGATGCCGGCGATGCGGTCGCGTGTGCGCACGAGTACGGCCGGGTTGGTCTTGGTGAGAAGTTTGACCACGCCGTCGAGCGACTGCGACGATTCGACGACCGGGAACGGGGCATCCATCACGTCGCTGACAGCCGCATCGAGCAGCTTGGTATTTTCGAGCGCTCTCGCGGATACGGCGCTCTCGCTCACCGAGCCAATGCAGTTGTCGGCATCGAGGACCGGGAGCTGTGACACGTCGTGGAGGTTCATGAGCCGCAGCGCCTGGCGTACCGTGGTCGTCGGGGCCACGGACACGACCGCGGGGGCGTCGTCGGCCTTGGCGCCCAGGAGGTCTGCGATGCGCACGTGGTCCGGCTCGAGCAAT
Organism: Gemmatimonadaceae bacterium; assembly: GCA_025450035.1. Classification (GTDB taxonomy): domain Bacteria; phylum Gemmatimonadota; class Gemmatimonadetes; order Gemmatimonadales; family Gemmatimonadaceae; genus JADGGM01. Next base: position 29,677 of record JANWIF010000038.1, on the reverse strand, counting down.
TGATTTTCGCGCATCCACTCATCGCTGTACAGTTTCGAGAGGTAGCGCTCGCCGGTGTCGCAGAGAAAGGTGACAACGAGGGCGTGCGGGTCGTTGACCTCGCGCGCCACTTGCAGCGCGACGTGGGCGATGAGTCCCGACGACCCGCCCACGAACAGTCCTTCCTCGCGCGTTAGGCGGCGAGCCATGACGAACGCGTCGCGATCGCTCACCGTACGGTAGTCATCGATCACGTGCATGTCGAGCGTGCCCGGGACCTTGTCCTGGCCGATACCTTCGACCTTGTACGGCGCTCCATCGATCTTGATCGAGCCGTCGCTGCGCCAGTACTCGCCCAGAATCGAGCCGGCCGGGTCGCCGGCGATGATCCTGATCGCGGGGTTCTTCTCCTTCAGATATCGGCCCACGCCGGTGATCGTGCCCCCTGTACCCGCCGACGCCACGAAATGGGTGATGCGTCCCGCCGTCTGCTCCCACAGCTCGGGGCCCGTGGTCTCATAATGCGCCTGTGGGTTGGCGTCGTTGTAGAATTGATTGGCGAGGATTGCGTTAGGCATCTCCGCCGCGATGCGCCTGGCCATCATGACGTAGTTGTCCGGATGGTCGGGAGGCACCGCGGTGGGTGTGATGATCACCTCCGCGCCGAACGCCTTGAGGAGCCGCACCTTCTCCTGCGACATCTTGTCGGGCATCGTGAAAATGCACCGGTACCCTCTGAGCGCAGCGGCGATGGCGAGCCCGATGCCGGTGTTGCCGCTGGTTCCTTCGACGATGGTGCCGCCCGGTTTGAGCTTTCCCTCACGTTCGGCACGTTCAATGATTGGGAGGCCGATACGGTCCTTCACGCTGCCGCCGGGATTGAAAAATTCGGCCTTGCCGTACACCGGAGTGACGAGGCCACGCGTCACGCGGTTGAGCCGAATGAGGGGCGTCCAGCCGATGGTCTGCAGGACGTCGTCGTACGGCAAGCGGTTGCGCTGGTCGGGCCTCATGGTGTCCGGTGTGCGTGGGCGGAGGAGGAGTCGTGGAGTATGGAGTCCCCGGGGAGTGGAGGAGAACCCGGGTGGCGAAAGAACACGGGAAGCAGAATCGAAATGCTCATCGGCTGGCCGTGGAGCTTGGCAGGACTGAAACGGAGTTGGTGCGATCCAATGAGCGCCGCGGAATCGAGCGCCGGATAGCCGGATGACTCGACAACCATCGTCGACTCCGGTGTGATCTTGCCCGTAGTGTCGATGCGGATCCGAAGGGTGACGTTCCCCTGAACCTGCTCCGCGTAGAGCGACGGCGGATAACGGAACGGGGGCGACGAATTGAGCATGGCGGGCATGGTGTCGGGACGCACCCCCGCCGACTCCTGCACGCTCTCGATGGCTTTCTGCGCCGTCTCGCGGTCGATGCACCCGATAGCCAACGCGGTAACAAGGGCGCAGGCGAATACGCGGCGCGGTACGCCAAGCCGGCTCATGCAAACGCGCCGATCGGGCGAGCGGTAGTGCATGGCAACAATGTAGCGGCGCGATCTACCTTGCCGCACCATCCGTGGGGGGCCATTCTTCCGACATGAAGATCACGGTTCTCCTAGGGGGAACGTCGGCGGAGCGGGATGTGTCGTTGGCGTCCGGACTGCGAATCGCACAGACCTTTCGAGGGTTGGGGCACCAGGTGACGTCGTTGGACCCCGCGTGCGGGGTGATCAACGAGGCCGAAGAAGCCGCGATGTCGCGCTCGGGCGTGATGAAACCGACGCCGCCAACAGTGGAGGCGTTGCAGCACATGTCGCTCACGTCGCTCTCGCCATCCTTGGGCAGCCTTACCGCGGTGCGCGAGGCGGACGTGGTGTTTCTTGCACTGCACGGGGGATCCGGCGAGGACGGGACGGTACAGGCGCTCCTGGACATGGTGGGGGTGCGCTACACCGGGAGCGGCCACCTGGCCAGCGCGCTGGCGATGGACAAGGATCTGTCGAAGGTGCTGTTCCGCGCCGCTGGCGTGCCAACTGCGGACTGGCTCTTGGCGCGTAGCGCGGCTGCTCCAGGTGGAACGGTGGGTGTCGCCGAGGTGGAACGGACATTAGGGTGGCCAGTCGTGGTGAAGCCATCCAAGCAGGGGTCGACGGTTGGTCTCTCTCTGGTGCGCAGCCGCGATGGGCTCGCTCCCGCGGTCGACGAGGCGTTGCGCTACGACGACGAAGTGATGATCGAGCGCTTCGTGTCGGGCCGCGAGCTCACGGTCAGCGTACTCGGCGACGAGGCGCTTCCGGTGGGAGAGATATTTCCGACGCACGAGATTTATGATTACGAGTGCAAGTACACGGCGGGAATGGCACGGGAGGAGTTTCCGGCCCGCCTTGCGGCCGCGGAGGTGGCAGAGTTGCAGCGGCTCGCATTGCTATCATTCCGCTCGCTCAAGCTTGACGGGTATGCGCGCATCGACTTCCGTATGAACGAGGACGGGGAGTTTTTCTGTTTGGAAGCGAACACATTGCCGGGCATGACACCGCTCAGCCTGCTGCCGCAGGCCGCCGCGGCCGCCGGCATGAACTTCGGCGCGCTCTGTGAGCGCATCGTGCAACTCGCGTTGGCCAAGCCAGCGGCGGGAATGAGAGGGGGCTCGTGATGGTGCGTACCACCGGTCCGGCGGCCGCGATCGCAGGGATTGCTCCGGGGATTCAAGGTCAGGGTGTCTGGATGGGACGGCGTCAGCTTTTTGTGCGATTCGCCGCCGAGGCGGAGACTGCGGTGCTGTACACGCCGGAGATGCTCGCTCGGCACGTGTCGCGGGTCGTGGAACAATCGCCGTTGCATTCCATCTCCCTGAGTGGGCGCGATCCGTTGGCCAGTGAAGAGTTGATCCGCGAGGCGCTCAGTCAGTGGAAGCCGCCTGTGCCGGTGATGGTCGACTGCGACGGTGAGCGCCCCGATGCTGTGACGCTGCTGGCGCCGCACGTGTCGATGATCCAAGTGACCGTGGAATTCACGAACGCGCCTTCGAGCCTGGATCGAGCACTCGCATCGCTCGCCGCAGCAGCCGCTGCAGGACGCGAACACGCTGCGGTGCTAGCGCCTCATGAAGGGACCACAGATGGACAGATGCTCTGGTTCATTGAGCAGGCTCACGGCACAGCTCCCGGCACGAAGATTGTTGTCCATCCCGCATTGGGGGGCGATCGCACGGCCGGGGGAGGAGGAGGGACGGTGGATCGGCGGTATGCGTCGCTCATGGAACGCGCCATGGCGATTCACCATGATGTTGTCCTCTGGCTGCGCGTGCCGAGCCCCGTTGGAGGGCGGTAAGTTCGTCGTTAGGGGGTCGAGTGGAGCAGGGTCGAGGGTGGGGAACCGCCCTTTTCTGGTCGTGTTATAACGTCAGGCCGCACCCGCACGCAGGTCCGTATGTCCTTCACTAGCGTCGACGAACAGGAATCCCCACTTCATCTCACGCCGGCTGTTCAGTGGCTGATCGCGCTCAACGTCGCGGTCTACTTCGTTCAGCTGTCGCCGGCGGGGCTTTTGGGGGTGCAGCAGGCGCTGGCGTTCGAGGTGCGCGACCTCACCACGCGACCGTGGACGATCGTGACCTACATGTTCGTGCATGCCGGGTTCTGGCACCTGGCGCTGAACATGTGGATGCTGTGGATGTTCGGGCCGCGGGTGGAGCGCGCTTGGAACGCGCGGAGCTTCACGTTTTACTACGTGCTGTGCGGGTTAGGCGGGTGGTTGTTCCACCTCATGATCGCGCGCAACGGGCAATATCTCGAGGGGGCCTCGGCGGCGATCTTCGGCGTGATGCTCGCCTACGCGATGCGCTGGCCGGACGAGGAGGTGACATTTTTCCCTCTCGTGTTCATCGTGATGAAGGTACGCTGGTACGTAGCACTCCTGGTGGGCATCACGGTTGTGCAAGGCATGATGTCGTTCAACGGCGGCGACACCGGCGTGGCATACATGGCGCATCTGGGCGGTTTATTCGTGGGGTATCTCTACCTGCGCTTCTCGGCCATGCACGGCATCGACAAGCTGCGCCAACGGATGTCGCAGGTTCCCGACATCGTGGATGAACCGCCGCGCGCGATCCCCCGTGTCCAACCCCGCTCGCGTGAACGCACGAACGAAGTGGACGAGATCGTGGCGCGAAGCAACGCACTGATGGCCAAGCGCGAAAGCCTTGGCCCCTCGCTCGCGAGCAAGGTCGGGAAGAAAAAGACGGACGAGCTCGATCTGGTACTCGACAAGATTTCCGAGCGTGGGATCAGCAGCCTAACGCACGACGAGCGACGGCTCCTGGAGGAGCTGTCGCGGAAGCTCAGAACGGAGTGAATGTGGTAGGTGGTGGTTGGTGGTTGGTGACTACTAACTACGGTCGTAGATCGCCGTGACCAACCACCAACCACCACCTACCGTCCCAGCCACTTCCCGTACCAGGCCACGTACCGCTCCAATCGATCCACCTGAAAACGCGGTCGAGCGAGACCGTGGTGCTGGTCGGGGTATACGATGAGTTCCGTCGGGATGCCGATGCTGCGAAGCGCGTCGTCGACGATGAGGGCAATGCGCGATCCGTCGGGCGACCACGCGTACTCCTCGATGGCGCCGCTGACCGTGGTGAGCGGCTGCGCTTCGCCGCCCAAGCGGTCGAGCAACCAGAGTTGCGTGTGTTGTTGGCCGTCGCGTGAGGCGAGAAACGCCAGGTAGCGTCCGTCGGGGCTCCATCGCGGCGTGCCTTCGCTTTGCGGCGTGTCCGTTAGGCGGATGGTCGTATCGCCGGCCCATGTGCTCATCCACAGGTCCCGTGTGTGGCGATCGGTGGCGGAGTCGAGCCTGGAGACGGAGTAGGCCACCCAGCGCCCGTCGGGCGAGCGTTGCGGATCGGCGACGTCGCGAATGCGATAGACGTCGGTGGGCTGCACGCTTCGTCGGGTAGGGGCCTGGCTCGCGAGGGGCGCGGGGAGGGCGAGAGCGAGCGCGAGAGTGGGGGCGAGGGCGAGGGCGAAGGGCGAGGGCGAAGGGGGGAATCCGCATGGGTCGGCGGTAGTTGGTGGCTGGTGGTTGGCGGTTGGTGACTGCGTACGGCGGGAAGCTGGTGAGTGGTCGTGCCAACCACCGGCTGCTGCTGCAAAGAAGAGCCCCCTGGGCGAACCCAGGGGGCAATACCGCCACGCCGTTCCCGTAGCGGCAATCACCAGCGCCTCGGGCGCCGGTGAACTCAACGTAGGAAATGGGCCGGGGTTCGTCCAGAGGGCTGTGAATTGGGGGCGCGAAAGCGTGTGCGCGCGTTGCTCGGCGTGACGCAGCGGTCTATCGTTTGAGCATGCCGAGACCAGATCTACTCGAGACGTTCCCCAATCCGCACCCCGGTCGCGAGTACGAGATCCGGCTGGAGTGTCCTGAATTCACGTCGCTCTGTCCGGTTGGCGGTATCGAGGGCGACGCGACCGAGCTTTCCCTGCTGCAGGGCGGCGCGCCCGATTTCGGCACGATTCGCATCACGTACGTGCCTAACGAGCAGTGCATCGAACTGAAGAGTCTCAAGCTCTATGTGTGGAGCTTCCGCAATGACGGAATCTTCTACGAGCGCGCCGTGAATCGAATTCTCGATGATCTCGCCGCGCGCGTGTCGCCCATGCGGATGGAAGTGGTGGGAGATTTTAACGTACGGGGGGGGATCAAGGCGGTGGTAACGGCAGAGGTGAGAAAAAAAGGTCCGAGGGGAACGGGTACGGCAAGGAAGAGGGGATAGTAGCGGGTGGAACGTGCACGACTCGCGACTCCCCCTTTTTGCCTGGCCTACTCTCCGTCGCCGTCCCTGTGGCTCACCCGATCGTAATGTTCTTCACCATGCCGTGCATCACGTGCACCTTGCCGTCCTTCGCGTCCGGGAGGAAGCACAGGAAAGCATAGTTGCCTGCAGTGAGATCTATGGGAAGGAACGAGGAATCACCGACGGCAAGGGCGGTGACGCCGCCGACCGGCAGGCCGGGGGGTGGCCCGTGCATGTTGCCTTCGACCCAGGCCGCGACCTGCTCGCCTGTCTTTCCGGGCTCCAGGCGCACGATGACGATCTCGTGCGGCTGCTGTCCCGAGTTCACGACCCGCAGCGTGTGTTTGCCCGCGGTGAGCGGTGCGGAGAGCGTGAAGCTGTAGTCCGCGAGCGTCACCATCGCATCTGCGTTAGGCTCGGGCAGCGGCGCGGTGGTGGCGGGGGTCACGGTGAGGGCGCGCATCATGCCCTTGGCGAAGTGGGGGACGCCGTCGGGGCCGGGGACGAAGCAGACGATGGCGTAGTTGCCCGGCGCCAGGAACTGCGTGACCTCGGATACCCCGCCGTTAGGCCCAGGCGCGTTCGGGCCGCCGACTTCCACCATCCAGGCGGGCGGCGGGCCAGGCTTCTTCAGGGCTGCCGCGAAATCGTCGAAGGTCTTCCCCTGGTCGAGACGGATCAGCGACGCGTGGTGCAGTTGCTTTCCGTTGGAGACGAAGCGAAGGGTCGTGAGGCCGGCGGGAATCTGCGCCGGCGCGTCGAACGCGAATTCGGTGCCGGTGATCGTGACGACCGGCGGCGCGGGGGCGGTGGTGGCGGCGGGCGTTGCCGCCGTCGTATCACTGCTCGCTGCCGGCGCCCGGTCGCGACCGCACGCGAGGACGGCGAGCGCCGACAGCAGGGTGGCGCATCGAGAGAGAGAGAGCTGCATGAAAAAACTCCAGATGTGGTGGGAGTAGCGAAGGTGCCTGCTATACTCCGCTCTTCCGTTGTCCGCGTCAAGTGCGCGCGCGGACGCCGGCCGTTGCGCCAACCGCGCAAGCCGGTGAGATTCCGGCCGTCGCCCCGCCCGCGCGCACGTGATCGAAGTTACATTTTTCTGCACAGAATTAGCACACCCAGTGACGTACGTGATTGTGGGCCAGGTAGCTCAGTTGGTAGAGCAGCGGACTGAAAATCCGCGTGTCGGCGGTTCGATTCCGTCCCTGGCCATGCCGTAGCACAACGACTCACGATACTCCAGCGCATCGGGCGCGGGTGCAGGTCGCGAGACTGCAACCGCGGCCGATTGGCTATCTCCCGGCCCAATTGGTTTCATTCTCCGCCCCGCGCAGCTTGCGCCCATGCGTCGACATGCGCCTCTGTTGTGGTGGGACGCTGGAATCACGCCCTCCCCACCGCGACCCTCGGTTCTCCGTTCACCAGCGGAATCACCGTCTCCGCGATGCGCTCCATTTCCTCCAGCTGCGGACTGCACTGGATGAGCAACAGGTCGACACCCGCACGCTCGAGTTCGCGGATGCGATCCGCGACCATATCCGGCGTGCCGACCAGGCCGGCGCGCAAGCCGCGATTGGACACCGAATAGTCCTCGAGCGTTACGCGTTGCTCGAGCTTGGTGTTCGAAATCCAATCCTGATAGTTCCCGTAGCCGGGCGATCCGGGCGCGACGTTGGTGATCCGCTCTACCTCACGGTTCGCTTCGGACTCGGTGTCGCGCACGATCACGTACGCTGCCATCCCATAGGTCATTGGCGCCCCACCCACGGCGGCGCGCCGACGCCGCATGTCGTCGACCTTTGGCGCAACACGCTCGGCGGGGTCGCCGTGCATGACGTAGGCGTCGCAATCGCAGGCGATCAACGTTTTTCCCGCCTCGGATTCTCCACCCGCGTAGATCGTTGGGCGCGGGCGGCGCACGGGCTTGGGCTCGAGAACCGTCTCCTCCACCTGATAATATTTCCCGGCAAACGTGAACGACGGCTGGCTCCAGCAGCCGTTCACGACCTGAAGCCATTCCTTGGTCCTCGCGTAGCGGTCGTCGTGTTCGTCGAACGTCACGCCGTAGCGGCGGGCTTCGTCGCGCCACCACGACGAGACCACGTTCAGCGAGAGCCGGCCGCCGGCGATGCGGTCCACCTGCGCGGCGTGCTTGGCCAGGATCGCGGGCGAATGAAACGTCGGCCTAACGGCAACCATCAACTCGAGACGCTCCGTGACGGCGGCCAGTGCGGCGGCCACGGACCAGGCATCGAGCGACGGCGCGGTGATGCCCTTGATGTCGTTCAGGAACAACTCGGCGATGAGCGTCAGGTCGAATCCGATCTCCTCGCTGCGCTGCGCGAGCCGGCGCACGTACGCCCACGACGCCTCCATCTGCTCTTCCGGTACGTTGCGCAGCCAGCCGCCGAACACCGGGAGCCAGTATCCAAAGCGCATCACGCGATCCCCCCCACCCTCGCTGCGCCGGCGACGGCCGGATCGGCGACGCGCGCTACGAGGTAGTCCACCAACCGCTCGAATGGATCGAAGCCGATCACCGATGGGGCATCGGCCACGAAGTTGGACAGGGCGTTGATGTCGTAGAAGTAGTGACGGCCATCGCGGTCGTCCACGAGATACTCGATGCCGCCCACGTCGAGCCCGACGTGCCGCGCGATGCGCTCGACCTGTTCGATGATCGCGGGGGGCGGACGCACGCCTTCCACGCGCATGCCGTTCTTCGGCGCGTCCACCGCGCACGTGGCGCGCTCGAGGGCCCGGCCATCGGTGGTCTGGCAGACATCCGCGGGACAGAGATTGAACGAATCCGCCTCGGGATACACCTCGATCGCGTACAGAAACTCGCCGCCGAGTACTTCGACGCGCGTGATGTGGGCATCGCGCAGCGGCGCCATCTCCTGGACCAGCGCCACGCCGTCGATGCCGAGGTCGATCGTGCCGGCGCGGACGGCGCGTTCGAGCGAGTCGGGGGTGTCGTGACGTACGATGCCGGCGCCGCTGCCGCCGATATTGGCCTTGACCACGATCGGGAAGCGCAACCCCCGCGCCGCCTCGGAGGCGCGCGCAGGGTCGTTGATGACCCGCGCCGTGGGATACGGCAGTCCAAGCTCCGCCAGCACGTCCAGCTGCGCGGCCTTGGAGATCTCCGTCGCGTACACGCGCGCCCCGTTCACTACCGGCACGCCTAACCGGTCGAGGTGGCGAAGCCAGTTCAGCGTGTAAAAGGTCGCCTGTCCGTGTCCGCGCGTGTACGCCGATGGCGAGGCGCGATTGAACACGAGGGAATACGGGACGCTGGTCTCACCCGGATCGAAGACGTGCGACGCGGCATCGAGTCGCACGTATGGAATGGCGCGACGATCGAGCTCGTCGAACAAGGGCCGAAACCAGTCCGGGTGTTCGTGGTAGATCGCCATCGGGCGATCGATGAGGCTGGTCATGCGGTGTGCGTCCTGCCGAAAGGGTCGAGTGGGGGAAGCGACAGCGTCGGAACCGGCGCGCGCTCTCCTAGGAAGGAGAATGGTGCAGCGCTTGGGCGAGTACCCGGGCATCGGAAACGGCTTGCGTTAGGCGCGCCTCCAGCGCCGCCGTAGGACGCCGGTCCTGGAATTCGGCGTCGGTAGCGAACACCCCGACGGGCGCGACGATAGCGCCGACGCTCGCGACCAACGGCGCAATGCCGAGCGGAATGGCCAGCGCGTGCTCCGCTGACGCGGCGGTGGCAATGGCGAGCGCGACCGTGCCGCGCAGGGTATCGGGGCGCATCAAATCGAAGAACACCTTGAGCAATCCCGTATACGTGGCCCGATAGACGGGCGTCGCAATCACGGCCAACGACGCACTGCTGGCCGCGCCGAGCGCGGCGTCCACGGCGGCATCGCGTTCCCGGCCAAGGAGCGCCGCCGCCGGCAGGGTCGCGAGGTCGACGAGCGTGACCCGTGCGCCGAGCCTCTCCAGAATGGCCGCGGCGCACTCGAGCAACGCGCGCGAGCGCGAGGTGGCCGACGGACTCCCAGAGATGAGGACGGCATGTCGTGCGCTTGATGATGGTTCGGGCATGCTGGTCACACGTACGAAAGCACCGGCGCGGTACGCCGGTTCCCTTCAATATAGAAGAATGAACGGTCAGCTCATATCATCCGGTGCTAATTCTCTCCAGCCACCGCCGTGAGCCCCCGCTGCCGCAAGAGCGGCTCGATGCTCGGATCGCGTCCGCGGAACGCACGGTACATTGCGGCCACATCCGCCGTCCCGCCGCGCGACAGGATCATGTCCCGAAACCGCTGCCCGTTCGCGCGGGTGAGCCCGCCGTGCTCGGTGAACCACGCGAATGCGTCATCGTCAATCACCTCGCTCCACAGATACGCGTAGTAGCCGGCGGCGTAGCCGTTGCTCCAGATGTGCGCGAAATACGAAGAGCGATAGCGCGGCGGCACGACGGTCATGTCGACGTGATAGCGCTGCAACGCTTGCGTCTCGAATACATCGACATCCTGCCGCGGCGCATCGGCGGGCAGCGTGTGCCAGGCCATGTCGAGCAGCGAAGCGGCGAGGTACTCGGTGGTGGCGTAGCCCTGATTGAAGGTGCCCGCCTTCCGAATCTTCTCGACGAGCGCGCGCGGCATGGGCGCGCCGGTCTGATAGTGGTGCGCGTAGTTCGCGAACACCGTGGAGTCCAACGCCCAGTGCTCGTTGAACTGCGATGGAAATTCCACGAAATCGCGCGGCACGTTGGTACCGGCGAGAGTGGGGTATTGCACGTTCGAGAACATCGCGTGCAGCGCGTGCCCGAACTCGTGGAACATGGTCGTCACGTCGTCGAACGTGAGCAGCGCTGGCTGCCCCGCCGCGGGTTTGGTGAAGTTGGCTACGTTGAAGGTCACGCTCTTCGTGCCTAACAGGCCGGACTGGTCGACGAACGTGTCCTCCCATGCCCCGCCGCTCTTGTTGTCGCGCTTGAAGTAGTCGCAGTACCAGAGGGCCAGCGGCGCGCCATTCGCGTCGAACACTTCGAACACGCGCACGTCGGGTTGATATCCGGGAATGTCCTTCCGTTCCTTGAACGTGATCCCGTACAGCGCGTTGGCCGCAAAGAACACGCCGTTCTTCAGCACGTCGTCGAGCTCGAAGTACGGCTCCAGCTGCGCCTGATCCAGATCATACTGGGCCTTGCGCACCTGCTCGGCGTAATACTGCCAGTCCCATGGCGCGAGCGTGAAGCCCCCGTGCTGCTGATCGATGAGTGTCTGCATCGCCGCAGCTTCGGACCGCGCCTTGGCGGTCGCCGGCGGTACGAGGTCGCTGAGCAGCTTGATGGCCGCCTCAGGCGTCTTCGCCATCTGGTCGTCCAGGCTGTACGCCGCATAGGTCGGGAATCCGAGCAGCTTGGCACGCTCGGCGCGCAGTTGGGCCAGTCGACTGATGACCGCTCGCGTGTCGTTGCTATCGCCATGTTCGGCGCGCTGCGTGCTGGCTTCGAACAGCTGCTGGCGCAGCGTGCGGTTCTCGAGCGACGCCTGGAACGGCTGCTGGGTGGTGTTCTGCAGCGGCAGCACCCATTTGTCGGTTAGGCCGCGGGCGCTGGCCACCTGCGAAGTGGCGGCGATGTCCCCGTCGCTGAGCCCCGCGAGTTGCGACCGGTCATCGACCACCACGGCGCCCGCCTTGGTGGCGGCGAGCAGCTTGCTCTGAAACGCGGTGATCAGCGTCGACTCTTCCTGATTCAGCGCGCGCAGGCGGGTCTTGTCGGTTTCCGACAACTGTGCGCCGGCGCGGACGAAATTCCGATAGTACCGCGTGACGAGGAACTGCTGCACTGAATCGAGGCCGAGCGCGTCGCGTCGGTCATAGATGCGCTTCACGCGCTGGAACAGCTTGTCGTTCAGAAAAATTGCGTCGCTATGGGCGGCCAACTTTGGTGCCTCGTCCCGCTGGACGCGCTGCAGCGTCTCGTCGGTGTTCGCGGCCAGAATGGCGAAGAACACCTTCTGCGCCCTCGTGAGCAGCGCTCCCGAGCGTTCCATGGCGAGGATGGTGTTGTCGAACGTGGGCGCCGCGCTTTGTGACGCGATGCTGTTCATCTGGGCGAGCTGCTCGGTCATTCCCTGCTCCAGCGCCGGCTGATAGTCGGCGTCGCGGATCCGATCGAATGGGGGCGCCTGGAACAGCAGCGCGCTCGGCTTGAGGAGTGGGTTCGCACGCGCATCTGGCGATGTCGTCGGCGTCGGCGACTGAGGCGTGGCGGTGGCGTGCGAGCACGCGGCCGCAGCCACCGTGAGCGCGATCGGCAGCAAGCGGAAACGGATCATAGCAACTGGTCCTTGGTTGGGCGTGGCGCCGGCCGCACTGAGAGGCCGGGCCGTGCGATAGTTAGGCGATGTGCGTCAGCGCGCGGACAGCAGTTGCGTTAGGCGGGCATGCTGGGCGGCCGCGGCGGCCGCGCGCTGCCGGAAGACCGCATCGCCGTCGCGCCAGCTGCGGGCGACCACATCGTAGTGCGCGGCGGCGCTGTCGGTCTCGCCCGCGGCGGCAAAGCTGCGCGCCAACAACTCGTGCACCTCGGTGCGGGTGAGATAGAAATTCGACGCCTCGATGGGGCCGCGCAGCGCCGCCTGCAACACGGTTACCGCGGCACGCGGCTGTCCAAGCGCAAGCCACGCACGCGCCAACTCGAGGTTGGCCCGCGTATATCCTTCGCTCGGCGACCAGATCGAACGCTGCAACTCGTGCAGCGACTGCACGCGATCGCCGCGCGCCTTCCACAAGAGCCCGCGAAGATAATGCGGCAAGTGCCAATCCCGCCCGTAGGCGCTCAACCGAGCCGACCCCTCCACCGCATCGGCCAGCCGAGCCAGTCGTGCCGTATCACCCGCCGCCGCCCACGCCGTGGCGGCGTGCGTGAGAAACCAACTGCGATGCCGGGCGATCGCCCCGGGCGCGGTGGGCGATGGGTTAGGCGGCAGTGCCGCCAGGGAATCGAAGAGGCGCGCCGCGTCGCGCACGTGACCCTGCTCGAACAGGACTTGTGCCTCGGCCAGCACGGCAATTTGCGGGGGCGGCGCCGGCGCGCCCAACGCCTCGAAACGACGCGCGAACACGAGCGCATCGGTCAAACGCCCCTCGTTCCGCCGCACAATCACCAGCCACCAGAGGGCCGTTTGCACCGCGTCGGTGCCGCCATAGCGCAGACGCCCCAACATGAGGCGGTCGGCTTCCGCCCAATCGTCGACGTGCGAGGCAATGATTGCCGCGGCGAGATCGGCATCTGCCGATGGGTCGAGCGCGGTCAGGCGCCGCTCGACGTCGTTGGCGTCGCGCGCCCGTCCCTCGCGGGCAAGCACGTCGCGCAATGAGCTTAACGACAACGTGGACCGCGGCTGCCGCCGCACCCATTCGCGCGCCACGCGTTCCGCCGGTAGCAGCGAATCGGCGAGAAGATACACGCCGACGAGGTTCTCGAATGCCAGGCAGGACGAACAGAGCGGTGGCTCGCTCGTGCCGGTGAGCGTATCGGAGTCGATGACGCGCCGCAGATGCGGCACGGCGCCCAGAAAATCACCCATCCCCGTTAGCGCGGTGGCGAGCGCGATGTGGCCCTCCGGTTCGTCGGGATAGCGTGTGGCGAGCGACTCGGCGATCTCCATGCGGTCGGGATCTTCCACCATCGTCGCCCAACTCGCCCGGATGATAAGCCGCTCGCGCTCGCTCGCATGGTCGGCGAGGCGCACGGCTCGCACCATCATCGTCGAGGCTTCGGTCGCGTCCACCTCGCCGTCGCAGCGCGCGACGTAAAAGGCCGCCATGGCGAATGTACTGTCGTAGTTCAGGGCATCGAGAAAGAGCGACCGCGCGAGATGCGCATCCCCCTGGTCGTACAACGCGCGAAGCCCCGCCTCGAAGAAATGGCTGGCGACCGGCGAAGACGTCGTGGCCCACATCAGCGGAACGCGGGAGCTGAATACCGGCGCCGCGACGGCGTGCGCGGAGCGAATGGCGTACGCGCTGATGGCGACCGTGGCGAGGGCGGTGACGGTAGCCAGGACCCAGCCGCGAGGGATGCGCGCCCCGAGTGCAGGAACGACAGCAACGACAGGAACGACAGGTGAAACGGGTACGAGCGGGAGCGTGGGGGAGCTACCCACGAACGGGATGTCAGGCGTCGCGATGTGCGGGCCAACGGTGTTACGTGCACGGATTGCGGCCACGAGGGCGCGCGTTTCCGGAGAGGGTTCGGCGTCGAACTCGTCGCGCGCGCGTCGCGTGAACTGCTCGTAGGCGCGCAGTGCGCCCGTGCGATCGCCGAGTCGATCGAGCAGCGAGACTAACCGACGTTGTGTGCGTTCATCGTCCGGCGCCCGGGTAACCGCCCAACGGGCCCAACGTGCGGCGTCGGCACCGCGGCCGGCGGCCTCGTGTTGATCGGTCAGCGTCCAGGCGGCTTCGATCGCGCGCTGGCGGAGGCGCCCTCGTTCGTGGTCGAGCCACGCTTCGAAATCGCTCGATGCATCCGAAACAAAGAATCCGTTCAGGAGATCGCCGTTGTACAGGTCCAACGCTTCGCCCGGCACGCCGCGGGACAGCGCATCGTCGAAGGCCCGCGCGTCGCACCATACGACGTCGTCACCCAACCCGATGTCCTCGCCACCATGTCCACGCACCACACCCGCGCCGAGCGTCCGTCGCAGAAAGTGCACCGCCTGACGGAGTGCGCCGCGAGCGCGCTCCTGATCCAGCTCGGGCCAGAAGAGGGCGAGCACCGAGTCGCGGCGGTGGTATCCCGCGGGAGTGGCGATGGCCAGATACGCGAGAAGGGCCAAGCGCTTCGGTTGCGCCAACACCGAACGCAGCTCGCGCCCGCTCGTGTCGCGGAGATCGACGCCGCCCAGCGTACGAAAGCGGATCATGCCATCACGCCCCCCCCCCGCGGAATTCGGCCGTTCGACCTGGATAACGGCGAGGGAACGAACGGCTAACAGGAGCCGTGCACACTATTGACACCGTTCTCAGGAAGACTTTCAATGCGGGCCAGTGTCGTCGTGGCGTTCGCCACCGTTGTGCTCGCCGTGGGCCTGCAACCGCTTCATAGTACGAGGCGACCGTGCGCTCCGGCAAGCCGGAGCGGGGCGTACGTATCAGTTCCTGTGGTGAAGGTCGTCGATGCGCCCGAAATCTGCTCGTACGAGCTCCGCACGAGCGGCCACGGTGCCCAGGCGCACATCGACCTCGTGCTGCTCAGGGCGGACGGAGCGGCGCGACTTGGACCCTTGCGCAAGGCCGGGCTCAGGCAAGCCGGGCTTGGTGATGAGGCGTACTGGGACGGCAGCGGACTGACGATTCGGTGGGGCGATCGTGTGTTCACGTGTCACTACTACAACATGAGCTCGGCGATTGGGGGCGGCAGCGCGCTTCGGCGCACGGTCATCGCAATCGCGAGGCTGAACCTGCTCCATTTCTAGCGCGCGCGTTCTAGCGCGCGCGAGGCTGCAGATCGACGGGGACTGCACAATCCGGTGTGCGGCGTTTACTCTCTGTCGAAGCGCCGCTCAACAGGCTCGCGGCGCGGTCGCCCGCCGTAACGACCAATCCGGAGAACGTCGATGACGTTGCATGCTGTGCCAGACCGACCAGCGAGTTCCGTGTCCGTCGTCACCGGCGCGCCACGCGTGTCGCGTATCGCCGCCGCGTCGCGCGCGTCGCAGATCCTTCGGATTGCCGCCGAGATCCGCGCGCTGGTGGCCGTTGGGCGTCCGGTGTGCAATCTCACGGTTGGCGATTTCAACCCGCGTCAGTTCCCCGCTCCGGCGGCGCTGGTCGCGGCGATCCAGGAGGCGTTGAGCGCCGGCGAAACCAACTACCCGCCGTCGAGCGGGCTGCCTGTGCTGCGCGAAGCGATCGCCGCGTTCTACGCCCAACGACTGGGCATCCACTACACGAGCGACGCCGTGATCGTCGCCGCTGGCGCGCGTCCCTGTATCTACACCGCCTTCCGAACGCTGCTCGATCCGGGAGACGCTGTGGTCTTTCCGGTGCCGTCGTGGAACAACGCCGACTATTGTCAGCTCGTCGGCGCGACCGCGCGACCGGTCACGTGCACCGATGCCATGTCGTTCCTCCCCACGCGTGCCGCGCTCGCGCGCGCCATCCGCGGTGCGCGGCTGCTGGTGCTCAACTCGCCGCTCAATCCGTCGGGCACCGCGTTCGACGAGGCTACGTTAGGCGAGATCTGCGACCTGGTGCTCGAGGAAAACACGGCCCGCACGGCGGCGGATCGCCCTTTGTTCCTGCTCTATGATCAGGTCTATTGGATGCTCACCCTCGGCCGCACCCGGCACGTGCACCCGGTGGTGCTTCGTCCGGACATGGAACCGTACGTGATTTCGGTCGACGCCATCTCGAAGGCATTCGCATCTACGGGATTGCGCGTCGGGTGGGTCACCGGTCCGCGCGACGTCGTCCGCCACATGGCCGACTTCGTGAGCCATATCGGCGCGTGGGCGCCGCGCCCCGGACAGTTGGGCACGGCACGGCTTTTCGGCCAACCCGAGGTGATCGACGCGTACCACCAGACGATGCACCGCGAACTCGCGGTGCGCCTCGATGCGATCCACTCCGCGTGCACCGCCATGCGCGCGGCGGGTCTTCCCGTGGACTCGATCCCACCCGTGTCCACCATCTACGCCAGTGTGCGACTCGACCTCGATGGGCGCCGCACCCCCGATGGCACCGTGCTGTGTGGAAGCGAAGACGTTCGCCGATACCTGCTCAATGCCGCAGGCGTCGCCGTGATTCCGTTCCAGGCCTTCGGCATAACCGGCGATACCGGCTGGTTCAGGTTCTCCGTTGGCGCTGTGTCGAAGAGCGACCTCGAGTCTGGACTCGTCCGCCTGCGCTCTGCGGTGGAGGCGCTCGTCGCGTCAGAGTGAGCTGGATCGCCGCCCCGGATTCGGCGGACTCGGCCAAGCGTAAGTAGCGGACAATGCATCACGTGTCACTCGGGGGAAGGTGCTCACCGACGCGAACTCGGGCCTCCATGCGCTGTCGGAGATTCCAACCGACCCCGGGTACGCGCTGCGTTCGGCGACCAAGATGTGGCGCACCTCGCCGCTGCACGGTGTGTGGCAGCATCCGCCGTACTTTCACGATGGCAGCGCGGCGACGCTCCTCGGCGTCGTAAATCGCTATGACATGGCCAAGCACCTGAACCTCTCTGCACAGCAGAAGTCCGACCTCGTGCAGTACCTGCTATCGCTCTGAGTCAGGTGAGCCACGAGACGATGAGCGCGATAGCGGCGCCGCTCATCATCACGGCGACGAGTCCGCCGAGGATGTTGAGCGTGCGCCCGTTGCGATACGCGCCCATGACGGTGGCGTTGTTGCAGATGATGAGGATGATGATCACGAGCGGCGGCGCGAGCAGGCCGTTCACGACGGCGGACCAGAGCAGCAGCTTCATGGCGTTGATGTGGGCGAGTGCGAGGACCATGCCGACTACCATGGCCGCGGCCATCACGCCGTAAAACGGCGCCGCGCTCCGTGGCGTCTCGTCCATTCCGGTTCGCCACGCGCCGGCCTCGCCCAGCGCGTAGGCGGCGGAGCCGGCGAGCACCGGGACGCCGAGCAGGCCGGTGCCCACCAATCCGAGCGCGAAAATCACCGTCGCGCCCTCTCCAGCGAGGGGGCGCAGCGCGGCCGCCGCCTGTGCCGCGGTGTCGATCGTGTACGAGTGCGTCGCCGAGTGCAGCGTCGCGCCGGTGGTGAGAATGATGAAATACATGATCGCTTGCGAGATGAACATCCCCGTGTTCACGTCGTGTGACGCGCTGCCTAACGCGTGGCGCACGGCCCATCGCGACCGGCGGCGCCGCGCGACGTGCGGCGATGCGTGCACTTCCTGCTCGGCGTTCTGCGCGGCCTGCCAGAAGAACAGATACGGCGAGATCGTGGTGCCGAGGATCGCCACGAACATCAGCAGGTAGTCTGAACGCAGCTGGATGCGGGGGATGAATGTGCCGGCCGCGACGGCGTGCCAGTCGGGGTGCGCGAAGAACGCCGCCGCGACGTAGGCAAACAGCACCAGCGCCAGCCACTTCAAGATGCGCGTCATCCGCTGGTACGTCGCGAACACGAGCAGCGCCAGAATGAGCACCGTGAACGCGGGGACGAACCAGAGCGCGCGCGCGCCGGTCAAGAGTTCCGCCGCGGCTCCCATGCCGCCCAGATCGGCGGCGATGTTGATGGTATTTCCCACGAACAGCAGCGAACAGGCCAGCCAGAGCAGCCATCGCGCGTAGTACTCGCGCAGCACGCTCGCCAGCCCGCGTTCCGCCACCACGCCGATGCGCGCACACATGGTCTGCACGGCCGCCATCAGCGGCATGCAGAGCAGCGCTGTCCACAGCAGTCCGTAGCCGAACGATGCGCCGGCCTGCGAGTACGTCGCGATGCCGGACGGATCATCATCGGCGGCGCCGGTGATGAGTCCCGGACCCAACTCGCCTAACAGACCGCGGACGCCGCGGGCGCTCGCCGGCGCAGCCGCGGGCGCCTGCGCAGCGTCGGTGGTCATGCCCGGATCAGGCGCGCGTGCGGCGCGCAAACGCCGTACGCCATGCGCGATGTTAGATCACCGGACGTCGGCCCGACAACAGGCGCACGACCACAATGATCAACGCGACCACCAGCAGCAGGTGAATCAGACCCCCCGCGACGTGAAAGACGCCGAAGCCGAGTATCCAGAGGACCACCAGTATCACCACGAGTGTCCACAGCATGTGCGGTATCCTCCAATGAAGGCTTCGCCCGGTACGCCGGCAAGTGCGTACCGTACGAAGCAACTGTCGTGCCCGACGATCGGAGCGCGTCGCCGGCCGCTGATTCGTCAACGACCCCGCGCCGCGCCGGCGCGCACGACTCTCGTCCGGTTAGGACGCCGGACGGCGCGACACCTTGTCCCCCTTCTTCCGCGCTTCCGACAAACCAATCGCGATCGCCTGCTTCCGACTGGTCACCTTGCCGCCGCGTCCCTGCGTGCCGCTACGCAACGTGCCACGCCTGCGGCTGGCCATTGCCCGCTCCACGCTCCTGGCCGCGCCCGGTTTCCTCGCACCGTGCGTTCGCCGTATGATTCACCACCGTGTGTCGCAGCTCGCTCACCCCACGGCCGGTTCTCAATGCCCGAGCTTCCCGATATTGCCGTTTACCTCGACTGCTTGGCGCCGCGCGTGCTGCGCCAGCCGTTGACGTGCCTTACGCTAAAAACGCCGTTCGTGCTCCGCACGGTGGCGCCGTCGACGTCGGATGTGGAAGGCAAGCACGTCACCGAGCTGCGCCGTGTCGGCAAACGCATCGTACTCGGCCTCGAAGACGAGGTGTTCGTCGTCATCCACCTGATGATCGCCGGCCGACTGCGGTGGCGGGCACCGGGTGCGAAGTCGCCGCGCGGCCACGTCCTGGCGGCGTTCACATTTCCAACGGGCGTCCTCACCCTCACCGAAGCGGGAACCACGCGTCGCGCCTCATTGCACATCCTGCGCGGCGAAGCAGCGCTTCGCTCGTTCGACCGGGGCGGTCTGGAGCCGCTCGGCGCGGATCGCACGGCCTTCGCCGAGCGGCTGAGGTCGGAGAATCACACAGTCAAGCGCGCCCTCACCGATCCGCGGTTGCTCAGCGGGATCGGCAACGCCTACTCCGATGAGATACTGCACCGGGCGCGACTGTCGCCGCTCACTCTCACATCGCGCCTCACATCGGACGACATCACGTTACTGTACGATGCGACGCGGGCGGTGCTCACCGAATGGATGGCTCGCTTGCGCGCCGAGGTGAGCGACGGATTCCCCGAGACGGTGACGGCGTTTCGCGAAGGGATGGCGGTCCACGGCCGTTTTGGCCGTCCGTGCCCGGTATGCGGCTCGCCCGTGCAGCGTATCCGCTACGCGGCCAACGAGACCAATTACTGTGCCCGCTGTCAAACCGGCGGAAGACGACTCGCCGACCGCGCCCTCTCCCGGCTGCTCAAGCAGGATTGGCCGCGCTCCATCGACGAGGTGGAGTGAGGCTCTCGCTTGGTGAGTCGCTGGTAAGTCGAGACGATATCCATTGACGGGCAGCCGTTCATCGGTTCAACCTGAGAGCAGTTCGACACGTCGCATCCCGGAGGAGGAATCTCGTCATGAGCCCTGCACCACGACGTCGTACCGCAGCGGTATCGGCGTCCAATCCATCTGTGCCGCTGCTCGTTCGCACGCTGCTCGAGAACTACGGCGGCGGTGCGTGGCACGGTCCGTCAGTTCGGCAGGCGCTGCGGGACCTCGATGCGCGTGCGGCCCGGTGGCGGCCGGCACCGGGCCGGCACAACATCTGGGAGATCGTGCTGCACTTGGCGTATGCTCGCCACCGCGTGATCGGCCGCCTAACGGATCGCCCGCGCACGCGCTTTCCGCGCGCGCTCGAGGCGCCGTGGTGGCCCGCGGTGCCTGTCCTCGGTGGCGACGTGGAATGGTCGGCCGACATGGAACTGCTCGCCGAGCTGCAACGCCGGCTCCTCGAAACGGTCGAACACATTCCCGCCGAGCGGCTCGCAAGCCTGGGCCGCGGCCGCTCCGTGACGTACGGGATCGAAGTGTTAGGCCTGGCAACCCACGACGCATATCACGCGGGCCAGATGCAGCTCATTCGCCGGCTCTCCACCCAACGATCGCGCGGCCGGCGGCACGGGGGGGCGTGAACGCACCGATGCTCGGCCGCACCCGCTCCACCGCTCCCACCACGGCCGTCGAGTACGCGTCGAACGGAACGGATTCGGGCGCCGCATCCGAAGACGCGGCGCCCGATGTGGCGTGTTCCTCTGCGTCGGCGCCGCTCACCAACCGCAGCGGCGCTCCACCACTCGTCATGCAGCCCATTCCCGTTTGAGTTCCTCGGCCGTCCGTCCACGCTTGATGGCCAGCAACGCACGGTCGCGCAGCTGCCGCACCCGCTCGCGCGTTACGCCCAGCATCCCGGCGATCTGGTTGAGCGTCATCGGCTCGCCGCTCTCCAACCCGAAATACAGGATCAACACCCGGCGGTCCCGCGGCGGGAGGATCTCGAGCGCCTTCATGAGCAGCGTCCGCCGCGATTCCTCCTCGATCCGACCCGGCAACGCGTCCTCATCGGCATCTTCCACCGACAGAATGCTCGCCAACGTCCGCCCTTCCCGCTCACCGTGCCCTTCGCCTAACGGCTCGTCGAACGACCGCTCGGGCTGGGTGAGCCCCTGCAGGTCCTTCACCATCGCCGGCGACAGCTCGGCCACGTACGCGATCTCGTCCACCGTGGGCGCCCGTCCCAGCGACGCTTCCAGCGCCGCGCGCGCCCGCGCGATGCGCGTCAGATCGCTGGCCCGGTTGGCCGGCAGCCGCACCGACCGCGACTGACGCGCGAGCGCGGCGTGAATGGCCTGTCGGATCCACCACACGGCGTAGCTGATGAAATTCACCCCGACATTCGGGTCGAATTTGTCGGCCGCACGCACCAGCCCGGTGTTGGCCTCGGCGATCAGATCCTCGAGATCGAGCCCGCGATGCTGGTACTGCTTCGCGATCGAGAACGCGAAGCGAATGTTCGCCGAGATGAGCTTGTCCCTGGCATCCGCCTTCTCCTCGGCAGACACCGACGGGTCCCGCATCACCCGCGCGAGCGCCTTCTGCTCGGCGGCGGACCGCTGCGGAATCTCATGCGCCTCGGCAATGTATAGGTCCAGCAAATCCTGGCTGGCCCCGTACTCTATGTTGGTCGGCTGCGGGCGCCGCGTCTGCCGCGCACCGCCGCGCTTGACGGTCTTCTTCACAAAACCTCCCTGTGCCCTCGCGCCCGGACCTCCGCAACCCTCACCGATTGTGTGTCTGGTAACTGCCCGCGAGTCCCTGCACGCGGTTGATACATCGGACTAACCCTACGGTAAACGTTCGCACGGTATTCCTGGTTCCCCAGCGGCAATCATGCGATTGGACAAGAAACCCCCATCGCAGGTACCACACCGCCGCCGACGTGTTCCCTGGCAATCCCTCACACGACGTGCTTCCTCAGGAAGTCGAGCGTCCGATCCCAGGCTACTTTTGCGTCCCGCTCGCTGTAGACCGGACGGCTATCATTGAAAAAGGCGTGCCCAGTATCGTAGTAGTGGTGTTCGAAGCTACCACCTGGTCCGTAAGTAGCGTTGGCGAAAGCACTTACATCTTCTGCACGTATGCTGCTGTCCTGTTTACCGAAATGTCCCAGCACCGGCACTCGAATGCGCTTCGGGTCGATCTTCACCGCTGGATGGATGCCGTAAAAATCGACCACGGCGGCGATCTGCTTCGGATACTCCATTCCCGCGTACATCGCCAGCTGGCCACCCATGCAAAACCCGACGATTCCGACTCGTTTTGATGTAACCGCTTGGCTTGCCAGAAGATACTGAGCGGCGCCGTGCATGTCCTTCCCAGCCTGCGCGATGTTGAGTGCCATCAACATCTTACCAGCCTCATCCGGACTCTTCGTCGCCTTGCCATGATAGAGGTCGGGTGCGAGGGTCACGAATCCAGCCTTGGCAAATCGATCGGCTAGAGCCTTGATGTGATCAACCAAGCCCCAGTATTCCTGAATCAGGATCAGACCTGGCGCTTTCCCCGAGGGTGATGTGGCTAGATAGCCCGATGCGCTACTTCCGTTCGCTTTGAACTCGACCATTGGCATACGCGCCCACCCTTCCAGCTGTTCGTGACCTGCAATCCTGCGTACGAACGGCGTTGCGCGCAACCAGGTTCCCCAGCGTCGGGTGGACGAACGCAGCGTGCTTGCCTATTGTGACACTGTGCCATCGTCACCGCCGGCGGACTCGTGTTCATGGGCGCGTCGCTCGACAACCACGTTCGCAGCTTCGACGAAGGGCGGGGGCTGAGACGCATGCCCATCTTTCTCGTCGACGCTGACGCGTTCTTCGTCGCTGTGGCCCGGCTCGCCGATCCGGAGGGGGCCGGTCGCGAACCGTTGCTCATTGTCGGCGGGTCGGCAGCGAGTCGGGGCGTGGTGTGTTCGGCGTCGTACGAGACGCGAAAGTTCGGCGTCCGATCGGCGATGTCGATCGCACAGGCGCTGCGACTCTGTCCGGGCGCCATGTGCGTCCCGGTTCCCCGGCGCGCCTGCGACGAAAAGAGCCGCCAGATTCGCGACATCCTGCTGCGGTACACGCCACTCGTCGAGGGTGCAAGTATCGACGAGTGGTATCTCGATCTCGCGGGTACGGAGGCGCTTTACGCTGCTGAGCCGCTTGCGCGCATTGCCCAGCGCATCCGCGATGCGGTGCGCGCCGAATCGGCGCTGTCGGTGTCGATTGGCGGCGGCTCCAACAAGTTGGTCGCGAAGCTGGCGGTGGAGCTGGCCAAGCCGAAGCCGGGGACCCACGGTACGGGCGTCCATGTGGTCGCCGCCGGCGCGGAAGCCGAGTTCCTAACACAATTCGCGTTGGCCGACATCCCGCTCATCGGCCCGCGCTTCCAGGAGCGCCTCCGGCGCTACGGGATGACCGCGGTGCGCGATGTGCTCCTTCACGATGTGGACACGCTGATCTCGTGGTTCGGCGAGCGCGAAGGCCGTTGGTTGTTCGATCGCGCGCACGGGGTGGATGGCGGCGTCGTCAGGCCGGATGGCGAGACGAGGAGCATCAGTCGCGAGGACACGTTCGCGAGCGACGTCAGTGACAGCGCAACGCTGGAGCGCGAGCTATTGCGCCTCGTCGCGAGAGCGGCGGCCGACCTGCGCGCTGAGGGCCTAACGGCACGCACCATCACCGTCAAGCTCCGCGACTTCGACTTCACGACGCGTCAGTCCAGCCGCACGCTCGATGCCGGCGTCCTGTCCGACCGTCCGATCAACGAAACGGCGCGCGCTCTCTTGCACCGCTTGCGGGCCGCGCGCCGCTGCAAGGCGCGCTTGCTCGGCGTCACCCTGTCGTCGCTCGCGCCCGCCACCACCGATACGCAGCTCGGTCTCTTCGTCGACGCCGGCGCACCGACGCTCGAATCCCCCCGCGACCGCGCCATCGCCCGCGTCGTCGATGAGCTCCGCGCACGGTTCGGAGACCAGGCGATCGGACCGGGAAGCCTAACGAGAGGGAAGCGGCCGTCGGCCTGAGGGAAGCTCTACACCCACTACGTCCCACGCCGAAAGCCAGTCGCGCTACCAGAATCCGAGTCGCGGTCCACTAGTACCGCCCCATCTCCGTCCCTGCCTCACCCACCGACTCCGTGCGTTCGAAGACCCTGCCTAACCAGGCAGTGATCCACCAGAGCTCGGCGGCCACGAGCGCCGCGGCGACGAGGGAGCCGGGCAACACACCCCAGAGGCCGAATCGCGAGACCGTGAGCGCCGCCAGCACCCCGCCAGCGACGCCGGGCAGCAGCAGCAGCAGCGACACCACCACCACCGATCCGAACATCGTCAGAATGCTCTGTCCAACGGCTTCGATGCCGCCCGGACGGGAAAGGCCCAGCCGCATCCACGCCGGGAACAACAGCGCGCCGGCGTTCTGTACCACCACCCCGAGCGCGCTGCAGACCGGCAGCATGATCACCAGCGCCGCGAGCAGGGCCGTTCTGTTGGACAAGGAAAGGATAAGATCGCCGCCTAACGAATCCCCCGCCGGGATCACCGCGTAGGCGACCAGTACCAGCAGCAGCTGCACCCCGCTCAACACCAAGAGCGAGGCGCCAACCTCGGCGCGCACCACCGTCGAACCGCGGATCGGATACGAATGCAAGAGCTCGAGCTGCATGAGGTCGAGCCGCAAGTCGTTGCGAACCCAGAGCGGGCCGGCGAACACCAGCATCGCGGCGAGACCCAATGCCACCCGCCCGGCAAACGCGCCCACGCTCTGATGCTCGGGCGTGAGCGCCTTGGTGAACACCAGCGCCGCGATCAGGATGATGGAGATCGCGATGATCGTGCGCAGCGCAATCGTCCGGCCAAGGGCCAAGGTATTCTTCCAGACCAGGGCGATCGCCGGCGCGCCGTGCGCCGCCAATGGCAACCGCAGACGGCGGCGCGCTCCCACCCGGACGGGTGCGCCGTGGCGTCCGCTGCGCGCGGCCATCGCCCGCGCTCGACGTGCGGAGTTCTCAGCCGCCGCCTCCTCGAACGCCGCATCGGTGCGCATCACCCACACGTAGTGCCCAACGAGAATGAGGAATGCCGGCCAGACCGCGAGCACCCAATCGTGTGCGCTCCGGGTGAACAACGGCGCGAGCACCAGGCGGAACGGGTACAGCACGGCTTTCGTTATCGGCGTGTGCAGCAGCGCGACACCAGCGCCCAGCGCATCACCGCTGGCAATCCCGGCGCGCAGCAGCGGAAGCTGAGTCACGACCCCCCACACGATGGCGGCTGCCGCAGCCCCGAACACAATGAGGGGCCCCAGATGCCGTCGCGCGCCCGCGGCGCCGTGCTCCGCCGTGCTCTCCCGCACCAGCGACGCACCCACGCGATGCAGATGCAAGGTGGTGAAGACGATCCAGAGCGACACCGCACGCAGCACGATCGAACCTGGCGCGCGGCCGAGCAGCGCGACCCAGATCAGCACGCTGAATAGCACCACCAACTGCCACTGCAGGAGCTTGAGCGCGACCAGTTGCCGGCGTGTGACGGGCGCGGGAAAGAGCAGTTGTACTTCGGCGGGCGAGAAGTTGAGCGCTACCTGATCGCTCCCCACCAGCCACCAGCTCGCCGCCAGCAGCGCAAAGCCTAACGCGTAGGCCAGGTGCACGGTCCCGTCGGGCGGCGCATTGCCGAGCGACACCTGGCGCCCGGGTCGATACAGGACGAACCAGAAGTACGCGAGACCCGCAAGCACAGCCAACGCGTATCGCGGCTGGCGCGCCCGTTGCGCACGGCGCAGCCCGCGATTCACCGTGGCCCGCCAGAGCAGCCAGCCGAGTGGCGCGAATGCCGGCGAGTCGCGCGGCTCACTCGGGGCGTGATTCACTCGCGCGGCCCTCCACCTTCGCCGGTGAGCGCCAGGAAGATGTCCTCCAACCCACGACCGGCGAGCTGTGGACGTTCGGCAATGATGTCGCCAAGCGCGCCGATGGCCGCCACCCGGCCGCCGTGAATGATCAGAATCCGCGTGCACAATTCTTCCACCAGATGCAGCAGGTGTGAACTGAGCACCACGGCCGCCCCCTCGCGCGCGCGCGTCACGATCGTCGCTTTCATCTTGCGCATCCCCGCCGGGTCCAGCCCCGTGAGCGGCTCGTCGAGCACCAGCGCGCTCGGCCGGTGCAACAGGCCGCACGCAATTGCCAGCTTCTGTCGCATTCCCCGCGACAATTCCCCCGGCAACGCGCGACGCTTCTCGAACAGCTCGAGCTCGACGAGCAGCGGCGCGATGCGCTCGGCCGCATCGAGCACGCCGTACAGACGCGCGATGAACTGCAGGTGCTCTTCCACCGTCAGGTACTCGAACAGATGCGGCTCATCGGAGATGAATGCCATCTCCCGCTTGGCGCGCACCGGATCGGTGGCCAGGTCGTATCCCGCGATGTGAATCGTGCCGCTCGTTGGTCGGATGATGCCGCTCAGACTGCGCAGCGTGGTCGTCTTCCCTGCCCCGTTAGGCCCAACCAGCCCCAGCACCTCGCCCGCTCCAACCGCGAACGAGAGATGCGAGACCGCCGTGAGGTCGCCGTACAGTTTCGTGAGCTCGTGGACCACGATTCCGGCCGCGGGCCTCGCGCGAGAGGGGAAGGACGACTCTGTCATCGCGTCGCGATCGAATGCGGAGATGGAAGGGAAGCAGCCTCGAGGTTCGAGGCGCGGCTAAGGATAGAACGCAGCGAGCGCCGGCGGGAGGATGCGGTCACGCGTCAGATGGGTCGAGCAGTGTCCTGAGCATCATCGTGGCGGCCCGCTCCACACGGTGCCAGTGCGCGTCGTTGGAGGTGTCGATGCCGAAGAACGGCTGCTGCGCGTCGGCACGAATCGCCAGAAAGGTCAGCCCCGCCGCGAGGAGTGCGGTGACCGCCTCCAGGTCCAGATGTGCCGGCAGGGCGTGGCACGACCGGAGCGCGTCCGCGGCGCCGGCGACGGTGGTCTCCCGGCCGATGGCATCGGCAACGTTGGGCGAAGATTGCCCCGCGGCTTCCCACGAAAGTGCCCTGCGCGCCAGCGGCCGGGCGCGAATGTCGCGCGACTGGCAAACGAGCG
Source organism: Gemmatimonadaceae bacterium (assembly GCA_025450035.1). Lineage (GTDB taxonomy): Bacteria > Gemmatimonadota > Gemmatimonadetes > Gemmatimonadales > Gemmatimonadaceae > JADGGM01. The sequence continues at coordinate 2,692 of JANWIF010000038.1, read as the reverse complement.
CGGTTGCCAGAGCGGTTCCTGCGCTGATCCCGGCACTCATCCCGGCGCTGCTCCCGGATGCTGGCGCCGTCTCGCTTGGTCGAGGCCAAGCCCCGTGCGCGCCAATCACCGCCGAGATAAGTTCGGCCGCGCCCCCGAAGTAGCGGTAGATGAGTACCTTGTCCACGCCGGCCTCGTGCGCGATCGCATTCACGCCGCACACGCCTACGCCGCCACGGATAATGAGGTGCTCCGCAGCAGACATGAGCTTGGTTCGCGTTGTTTCTCGGTCTCGCTCCATGGCGAAGCGCCCTCGCGACCGTATGGTGACTTGCGGTTATATGAGAGTGAAGAATTCGAGCAGGTTAATACTTCCTGCACTACAGTTTAGCAATAGTCACCACATAGTGACACAAAGGTCGGTCACCATAGGGTGACATAACGCGCTTGGCTTGAACTGCTGTCGCGGTAGGTCGGGACCAGCGTCACCGTTCCTGGACTCAGCGCTGGCGTGTCGCTTGCACCTTGTTCGGTACCGCACGCTTCCCCATTCTTAGCGCACGGTAATTAATATGGGGCCAAAGCCCCTCGCTCACCGCGAGGTTGTCGCCCGCGATACCGGTGCGTGGGGGCCGCGCCACAACGAGTGCTCGATGCGCGCTGCACGCTGTTCCGTATTCGTCGGTTGTCTCCTCGCGCTGGCCGCGGCCGCCGCGATCGTCTCCTGTGGTGGTGATAGCACCGGCCCATCGAACGGCGTGGGCACGGTGAAGGTCTCCCCCGCTCTGGATTCGCTCGCCGTGGGCGCTGCGGTCACGTTGAGCGCGACGGTACTCGACGCCAATGGCCACCCTGTATCTGGCGCCACGGTTTTCTGGAATACCGCGAACGCGCAGATCGCGACGGTGTCGAGCAGCGGCGCGGTTACGGCAGTGGACACGGGTACGGTCAGGATCGCTGCCAGCTCGCAGGGCGTCTCCGGGTTCGCGACAATCACCGTGATCCCGAAGCCGGTAGCCGCGGTCACCGTCACGCCGCCGAGTGCGGTGATCAAGGTTGGTCAGACGGTTCATTTGCAGGCCAATCCGGTGGATGCCGGGGGAAATCCGCTCACCGGCCGCATTATCACCTGGTCGTCCAGCGATCCGACAATTGCCACGGTGGACAACACAGGACTCGTGACCGGCGTGGTGGTCGGCCCGGCCACCATCACGGCAACCTGCGAGGAGAAAACCGGCACGGCGGCGATTGCGGTTGGTGCGCCGAGGGCCGCGTCGATCACGGTGGCACCAACCAGTGTGAGCATCAACGTTGGCCAGACATCGCAGCTTACGTCGACGGTGAAGGACTCCAACAACGCGGTGATCGCGGGCGCGCCGGTCGCTTGGACGATCGACAACTCTGCGATCGCAACGGGTTCCCCGAACGGCGGACTGGTGACCGGCGTCTCGCAGGGAACGGCGACCGTTACCGCCACGAGCGGTACCGTGCACACCACCGTTCTCGTGACGGTCTCCCCGGTTCCGGCGAATGCGGTGATCGTCTCCCCGTCCAGCGCCACGTTGCTGGTCACGCAGCAGGTGCAGCTCCTGGCCACGGTCACGGACGCGAACGGAACTCCACTCCCCGGTCGCGCCGTCACCTGGAAGTCGAGCAACACCGCCATCGCCTCGGTCGGCACCGCCGGGCTGGTGGTCGGACTCACGCCCGGTACGGCTATCATCACTGCCACGAGTGGCAGCGTGTCGGGTACGGCGGCGATAACCGTGAAGCTGGTTCCCACGAGCCAGGTCGCGGTGGATCCCGATGCGGTATCGCTGTTCATTGGGCAGACCAAGCAGTTGGCGGCGATAGCACTCGACTCGGTCGGCGACACGCTCTCCGGGCGTACCGCGACGTGGAGTGCGAATCCGACCAGCGTGGCGACCGTGTCCGCCGCGGGCCTGGTCAGGGCGGTCACGGCTGGTAACGCGGTCATCATTGCCAGGATCGAAGGTCAGACGGGCACGTCCTCGATCACGGTCTCGCTCGTTCCGGTAAAAACGGTGACCATAGCGCCCGCGCTCGATACGCTGATCGTTGGCGAATCGGTGACGCTCGTCGCGACCCCACGAGATTCGGCGAATGGACCGCTCACCGGCCGAACGATCACGTGGAACAGCGACACCCCCGCAGTGGCGATCGTCTCCAGCACGGGCCAGGTGGTTAGCCAGTCGTTAGGCTTGGCGACCATCAGTGCCACCAGCGAGGGCATAACGGGGACGGCGGCCATCGTCGTTGTGCCCGTGCCCGTGAACACCGTTGCTGTCGCGCCGCCCAGCGCGACGATTCAGATCGGCGCCACGCAGCAGTTCACCACCACGCTGAAAGACGCCAACGGCAACGTCCTCACGGGGCGCGTCGTCACCTGGACCACCGACAACGCCGGCGTCGCGACGATCGACGCCGCCGCCGGGCTCGCCACCGGCATTGCCGCCGGCACCGCGACCATCACTGCCACGAGCGAGGGAAAGACGGGCAGCGCGACGCTGACCGTGATTCCGGTGCCCGTGAGCACCGTCACGGTCTCGCCTAACCCCGCAACCATTCTGGCCGGCGCCACGCAGCAGTTCACGGCGACGCTGAAAGATGCCGGCGGCAACGTGCTCTCGGGACGCGTCGTCGCCTGGACCTCGAGCGATCCGACCATCGCCACGATCGATCCCACCACGGG
>JANWIF010000037.1 GCA_025450035.1 Gemmatimonadaceae bacterium | reverse complement strand
TTGGTCCTCGGTGGCGAACCTGACCTGCCAGATACCGTTGCCGAGCATCGGCGGCACGACGAGCTGCGTGGCCGCGACGACCCCGGGAATCGAACGAATGCGGCGGACGACCGCATCGCCGACAGGAACGGTCTGCGGCCACGTCGGGTACTTTTGGAAGTCGAACGAATACCCGAACACGGAGAGGTGATCGCTCACGAAGCCGGTGTCCTGCGTCTGAAGCCGTTCGAGGCTGCGCGTGAGCAGCGCCGCTCCGCCTAACAGGACCATCGCGAAGGCGATCTGTGACGAGACGAGCGCCTGGCGCGCGACGCGCCGCCGGCGGGTCTCGCCCCCGGATCGAGAGTCCAGGCGGAGGGGAATCGCGGTGCCGGATCGCGCCGAGAGCAGGGCCGGGGCAACGCCGAATATCAAGACCGTGATCGAGGAGACGATGATCGCGATGACCACGGGCGCGCGCGAGAGTTGGATTTCGTCCAGGCGCGGTACGTTGGGAGGCGCGAACATCGCGAGTGCGTGGATGAGCGCGATGGCCACGCCAAGCCCGACGGCGCCGCCCACGGCAGCGATGATTCCCGCTTCGACGACAAACTGTCGAAGCACGTCGCCGTACGCTGCGCCAAGCGCACGCTTGACGGCCACTTCGCGGCGGCGGGACGATGCCTTGAGCAGCAACAGGTTTCCGACGTTGAGGCACGCAATGAGAAGCAGCACGGCGACGCCCATGGTGAGCAGGCGGAGCGCCGGCCTAACGTCCCCGAGGACGGTGTCCGCGAACGTGGCCGCGTGCACCCCGTGAAAGCTCAGCTTGGGCTCGAGCCGCCGTTCGATGGCGAGGTATTCGCCGCTCGCCTCGGCCACCGACGCGTTAGGCCGCAGCCGCGCGAGGGCGAACGCCGACACGGTGGACTGCCATCCGGACCACATCGGAATCCAGTAGTCCGCGCCGGCCGGGTAATCGAACCCCGGCGGCGCCACGCCAACGATGCTGTAGCGCGTCCCCAGCGCCGGGTCGCCGAGACGCGTACCGAGTACCGCCGGATCGCCGCCGAACTTCTCGCGCCAGGCGCGGTAGCTCAGCACGAGCGCTCGCGTTCGAGAGGAGTCCGCGGGAGACGATCCGGGGGCGTCATCATCGCTCGGCTGCAACAAGCGTCCGAGCGCGGCGCGAACGCCTAACAGGTCAAAGAAGTTGCCGGTGACCATCCCACGATTCAGCGCGACCGACCGCTCGCCGATGCTGAACGGAGTGGGAGTCGCCGGCCAGTGCGCGACCGCGGCGACGTCCTGCATCGTTCGGGCGGTCTCGCGAACAACCGACAAGTCCTTCGTGCCGGTCGCCAGATCGGCCGAGGGGTCGGCTCCATACGTCCACATGACCACGACGCGGTCCTGACCAACGACGGGAAGCTTTCGGATGAGCACGGTGCGGAACACCGTGAACATCGCGACAGACATGCCGATGCCAAGGCCGAGGATGATCACCGCCGTGGCGAAGAATCCCGGGGTGCGCCGAAAGCCGCGCAACGCGAAGTGCACGTCCTGCAGAAGCTTGTCCATGGACTCTGTCCAATTTCGGCGACGAGCGCGCGCGAGGTCGTGCTGTTTCAACCGGCGCTCGATGCCCTTCATGTCGCCTAACCGTGCCCGCGCGGCCTGCTCGGCGCGTTCGCGCGACAATCCTTGGCGCATGTAATCCGCGACGCGCTGATCGAGATGGAATCGCAGCTCATCGTCGATGTCGGCCTCGATGTCGGGCCCGAAGAAGCGGAGATAGCGGCGCCAGGCGTTCACGGCGAATGCGCCTCACGCCAGCGACGGCGCGGCTCGCAAAACGCGCGTCATGGCGGCCGCATACCGCATCCACGCAGCCGCTTCTTTTCTGAGATAGGCGCGCCCGGCACTCGTGAGCGTGTAATAGCGCGCCCGGCGGTTGTTCTCGGACAGGCCCCAAGTCGAGCTCACGAGCCCCTTGTCCTCCAAGCGTCGCAGGGCAGGGTAGAGCGAGCCCTCCTCGATCCGGAGGACATCGTCGGTAATGACCTCGATCCAGCGGGCGACGCCGTAGCCGTGCGTGGGCTCGGCGAGCAGCGCTTTGAGAATGAGAACCTGCAAGGTGCCTTGCAGGAGATCCGCAGAGCTGATGGCCATGACGACCCCTTCTCCCTGTCGCGTCTATGGGGGAAGGTGGCAGGATGGTTCTCAGATTTCAAGGGGCGGCCCGTGCGTGAGCAACGTTGCGCCCCAGGCGGGGCGTGCCGCCGTTCAATTACATCTTGGCCCCCCCCCCCCCCCATCCCCTGACTGAACGCCGGTCCGTACGCATCGTCGCTGATCAACCGAACGACCGAGTATCCCGGCTTGTCCTTGGGGTATTCCTGCGGCTGGTTGATCTTCCCGCGATGCTCGGCGATGTAGCTCTTGAACGCCATCACGGCGTCGTCGGTGATGAGGACGCTTTTGAGCGCAGCGTCACTCTGTTTGCTGAGTGTGACGGTCTGCACGAAGTTCGTCTGCCCATCGGACGACGTTGGCCCGTGGTGTACGCGCACCACATCGAGAATCGCGAGCACGTAGTCGGGTGGCACCTTGCCAACGCTTCGCTCTGGAAACGGCGAGGCGCCCCCGAGGTGTCGTTGATAGGCTTCGGTGTTCGCCGCGGCGAAGCTCGGGGGAAAGGTGAAGACGAGAATTGTGGTACGCGAAGCGATGGGATAGCGGGTGTCGCCGTTGGCAAGTGACACCTTGCAGATGCTTGCCCGTTTGGCTTTCGCTTCCTGGTTGACCTCGGGCGTCCACAGGACGTTGAGCGGCGTACTGCCGGCCAGCTTCTTACGGCGCCGCGAACCCAGCGGCTTTGTCGGCCAGCAGCGCACGGTCGAACGTGAGCACCTGTTCACATCCGGCCGCGCGCGCGTGCTCGCGGATCAGGTAGTCCGCGAAATCCCCCTTCCCGCGCACGAACGCGGCGAGCGCGCGCGTGAGGTGGTCGGGGGCCGCGAAGGCGAGGTGCTTGGCGCGGAGCAGGTCGCGCAGCGTCACGGCGATCGTGGCGCGCGCCACCTTGTAGCTGCCGGCCAGCACCCAGGCCGTTTCGCACAGGACGATATCGGACACGAAGAGCTCGTCACCGGCGGCAACGGTGCGCTCGATGGCCGACGCAGCCGCGGTGGTCTGCTTCTCGTCATCCTCGACGAGGTAGCGTACGAGCACGTTGGTATCGAGCGCGATCACTGGCGGAGGGCCGAGCGCCGAACGGTTTCCTTCATGTCGTCAACGGTTACGCCGCGCACCTTGGCTTTGATGGCACCGCGCAGGGTGCCGAGGTCGACAGTTTCGGCTTCCACCGTCACCGAACCGTCATCGTGGATGCGGAATGCGAGCTTGTCGCCGGGCTGGACGGCGAGCGCGTCGCGCACCCGTTTGGGTACGGTGATCTGTCCTTTGCTGGTAAGCGTGGCCATTTCGCTACCTCTTTAAGAATTCCTTACGCCAAGGTAAGGAACTCCACCGCTCGAGTCAAGCATCGTGGGATTCCGGACGTTTGCTCAAGCACTCCGGCGCGAACAGTCCCTAACGCCTCGACGCGCGTTCTGGCGAAGTGCCGATTCAGGTTTCTCGGCGCGGCGGTGCACCCGGAGGACGGGCTGGTGTGGCGGTGGGAGCGAGGCCGGTGATGTCTCGAAACGTCCGATCCGCGAGCCACAGCCTGCGGACGCGACCTGTCGCCGGCCGCCCGTGCCGGCATTACGTTGCGATTACCTCGTTGCTCCCGGGTCGTCGAACCCTTGGCCTAACGTTCGGCGTGCCGGACGCTCTGCGGGCAGTCGTGGATCTACCGTGCTCTTATCGTAAGGAGTCGTAATGGGGGCGCTGCAGCTGGTGCTGGTGGCAATGGCTGGTCTGGCGGTCGGAAGTGTGGTTACCTGGATGGTCGCCAGCTCGCGGGTGTCGCGCACCTCGATCCGGCTGGAAGAGCGGGAGCGGGAGCTGGCGCAGCACCGTGCAAACCTGGAGCAGGTGAAAGCAGATTGTGCGCAGGCCACCCGCGCGCTCGCGAGTGAGGTCCAGGCCACCCAACGGAAGCTGTCAGATGCCTTGCAACAGGCCGCGGCGCACGCGGCGACGCTGGAATCGGAGCGCCAGGTCGCGAAGACCAATGCGGCAAACTGGGAGCAGATCGACACGCGCCTACGAGATGCGGTGGTGGCACTCTCGACAAGAGCGCTCCAGGTGAACAACCAGACATTCATCGCTCTCGCCAAATCATCGATGGGGGAGTTTCAGCAGGCGGCGCAGGCGGACCTGGCGGCGCGGCAGCAGTCCATCGACCAATTGGTCAAGCCGGTTCACGAAGGATTGGTGCGGGTCGACGAACAATTACAGGCGATCGACAAGGAGCGCGTCGCTCATACCGCGGCGCTCCATGAGCGGCTCCGCGCGATGGTCGAAGGGCAGCAGCAGCTGACGTCGGAAACAGAACTGTTGGTGAATGCCCTACGCACGCCGCACGTGCGCGGCCAGTGGGGAGAGATGCAGCTCGAGCGGGTCGTGGAGCTGGCGGGTATGCTGGAGCACTGCGATTTCACGGAGCAGGCGACCGTGCACGGTACGGACGGTGCTCTGCGCCCCGACCTGATCGTTCACCTTCCGGGGAACAAGTCTGTCGTTGTCGACGCGAAGACGCCGCTGGGCGCGTACCTGGACGCCATGAACGCAACGGACGATGACCAGCGCTCGGCGCAGTTGGACAGACATGCGAGGCAGGTGCGTGACCACATCGAATCGCTGGCGAACAAGAACTACCCTGACCAGTTCTCCGAGGCCGTGGACTTCGTTGTCATGTTCCTGCCCGGGGAATCCCTCTTCAGCGCGGCGTGCCAGCACGACCCCGACTTGATCGCCTTCGCCGTGTCGCGGGGCGTCATCCCCGCCAGCCCAACTACGCTGATCACGCTCCTCAAGGCCGTGTACCATGGCTGGCAGCAGGAACGCATTGCCCGCAACGCCGGAGAGATTCGCGACTTGGGGGCCGACCTGTACCGGCGCATGTACATTGTCGCCGAGCATCTCGCCAAGATGCACAAAGGTCTGACGAACGCAGTGGAGGCATACAATGCGGCGGTGGGATCGCTCGAATTGCGCGTGTTACCAACCGTGCGGAAGTTTCGCGAGCTGGGCGTAGGCGGCGATCAGGAGGAGATGGAAGGTCTGGCGCCGCTGGATACGCTTCCTCGCCTACCTGCCGCACCGGAGCTTGCGGCCGACTGAGCCGCTCATCGGCGCGCGCGTTGTCAGACCCCCAGGCTGCTGGAGGTGAAAGCCAAATCCTTCGATGGCGTTGAGCACGCGCAGCGCTTGGCGAATGGGAAGGTCGGCGTTCTGCGCGACTCGAGGAAACCGCACGGCGTCATCAAGGACTGGGATGAGAAGCTCGCGGATCTCACGTACCGGGTGCTGCTCCTCGAGCAGGTGCTGCCCCACGTCACCATCGAGCCGTATCTGGTCCTGGTCGATAAGGGCAAGACCGCGGCGTTGGACAACGTGCCGAGCCTCTTCGAACTGGTGAGGCGCGACGGGCCCGACGGCCGGACACGGCTGCACACGGCCCGCGTCCACGGCTTCATTGGTGTTGCCGCCGGCCCGCCGCCTTACGGAGACCCGCGAACCGGCGCCTAACGCTCCGCAGCGACGCGATACCCTGCGTCCGCGAGGGCGGCCACGGCGCGCTGCACCGTCGGCTCCGGCACGAGCAGGTAATCCGTGTCGTAGGTCGCAATCGGGAAGATGGGCACCCTTGCCGCGGCCAAGGCAGTCGCCAGTGCGGCGATTACGCCGACGACATGCAGCGGAAGCGGCCCGTCGACCCTCAGGATACGGTAGCCACGCCTCGCGTCGACCTCGGCTGGCACCGCAGCCTCGTCGGCGACGATCGAGAGCTCGGTCGGCGTACGGCTGATCGTCAAGAACGTCCGCGCGTTGGTCGTCCACTCCGGCACCGCCGCGCTCGTTGACAAGCGACAGAGCGCGACGCCCGCGGGCAAGAGCGTCAGTGACAGAGCGTAGGGAGCCGCATCGGGTTCCGGGTCCAAGCGAGTTCCTCCTAACCGGAGCCGGCGCCCACGAGCGCCTAACGATAGGCGACATCGGCGGACGTCGGCCGAAAACGTATAACGTATAACTATAGTAGTTCGGTGTTTACTCGGTGCTCGTGCCTGCCCTTGCTCCCCGGCCGGCTTCGGCTGCGCTTCGGCAGAAACTCGGAGCCATCTCACCGGCCTATACATATCTATCGAGCGCGACCGTCGCGATTCATGGCCCTCATTGCGGCAGACACCCGTCGTCCGCATACTGGCGTGGTCGGTCAGGCTGCTCCCGTCATGCGATAGTCAGCGCGCCTTCGCTATCCCACCCGCACCGCCCGAGATTCCCATGAGCGAGTACGTCATCCTCAACTTCGAAGACAAGATCACCGACACGCAAAAGGGCTCGGCGGACAGCACGATCCTCGGACTCAAGGCGCGCTACGAGGTGAAAAAGAAGCCCAAGGGCATCGGCGCCGTCTTCTTGAGCAAGAACACCGTGAAAGAGCAGCGCTGCGTCGACGCGGGGCCGCCGATCAAGTTCACGGATGACGCCGCGCGTCTCTCCACCATCAGGAGCGCCTGCAGCGTCGCCAAGAAGGTCTATCTCGTGATGCACGGCGACCCACGCACCACAGATATCTGCTACACCAACGCCGTGCCGAGCACCGCGGGCGTGGTGCAGCTCGCAACGGCGCAGCAGTTGGCGAGCTTCCTGGCCAAGGTCCTGGTTGGCGCCAAAGATGTGCGCCTTGCGCTGGTCATGTGCTACGGTGCCCGGTGCAAGAGCTACCTCAGTGCCGATGTGAACCATCAAGGGATGATTCCACAGGCGGACCTCGTGACCAGCTTCGCCTACCGACTCTACTACGCGCTCGTTCACGATCACGCGATCAAGGCGAAGCTCAGCGCGGTGACCGGCAAGATCTCGCACGATTCGAACACGGGCGGTGCGTTGGTCGAGGTCGAGGAGATGATCGACCTGAACATGGACTTCAGCGAGGCGAACAGCGCCAAGCTGGCGTCGATGAGAACGGCGGTGGGCGCGCCGAAGGCGCTCAACGAGCAGGATGCGGAATACAAGCGCAAGTATGCCGCCTGGGGCGCGAGCGACGAAGGAACGGCGCTGACCATGCGCGTGAAGGACGCGCAGGCCGCGAAGAAGGCGACGCTCGACTCGCTTCCCGTGGCCAAGCGATCGGGCGCGATGAACAAGTACGGCAAAATCGAGTACCGCCTTGCCGGAAACACGCTCACGATCGTCTCCAAGTACGGCGACTCCGCGACCACGCTCGCGCCGGGCACCGTGCTGTATTCGGGGCCGCTGCTCACGCCGGCCTGAGCATTTGCATCACGCGGTTCGCGCTGCCGTGACCGGTCCGGCGGGCGTCAGCGACATCCAGCCGGCGGACCCTCGACCGCCCGTCGCCGGCTCGGTGCTCGCTGCATCGGTCGCGCTCGCGCTTGCGCTGCACATCGCGACGGCCATCATCACGCCGTACGGGTTGCAGCGCGATGAGTTCCTCTACCTGGCGATGGGCGCGCACCTGCATCTGTGGGGCATGGATTTTCCGCCGGCCATGGCGATCCTCGCCCAGGTAATGCGCGCGACGGTTGGCGTCGGACTGGTGGCGGTTCGCATCGTGCCGGCGCTCGCGTCTACGCTGCTCGTGGTGTTCGCGGTGCTCTTCGCGCGCGAGCTCGGCGGACGGCGCTTCGCGCAGGCGCTGGCGGGGCTCACCATCATCGTGAGTCCGGCGCTGCTCCGAAGCGGCACGCTCTTTCAGCCGGTGGTGCTCGACCAACTGGCCTGGACGCTGGTGCTGTTCTCGTTAGTCAGGCTCTCGCGCAGCGGCGACCCCCGGTGGTGGATCGCGTTGGGCGTGGCGGCGGGGCTCGGGCTGCTGGCCAAGTTCAGCATCGTCATCGTCGGCGCGGGCGTGCTCGGGGCGGTGGCGATGCGCCCCGACCGGCGATGGCTGGCCACACGCTGGCCGTGGATCGCCGCGCTCGCGGCGTTCGCCATCGGGTCGCCGAGTATTGTCGGGCAGATACACACCGGGTGGCCGGCGTTGATCTACGAGCGCGAGCTCGCGGCCCAACAACTGGTGCACGTCACCATGTTCGGTTTCTTCTCGGACCAGTTGCAGATGCTGGGCCTCGGCGCGCTGCTCGCCGTTGCCGGTCTCTGGGAGTACTGGCGGCGCGAGGCGTTGCGCGTGGTCGCGGTGACGTGTCTCATCACGCTCGCGATTCTGCTCGCCTTCCAGGGTAAGGCGTACTACCTGCTGCCCGTGTACCCGGCGCTGGTCGGCGCCGGCTCGGCGTGGCTCGAGCGGATGACCAACGGATCGGCCGGCCGCCGATCATCGCCGCGGGCCGTGGTCCGCACGGTGGCCGTGGTCATCGTCGCGGCGTACGGCGTGGTCGCGCTGCCGTTCGGTCTCCCGGTGTTGCCGCCTAACGCTATGGCGCGCTACGCCTCGCGCGGGTCCAAGGGCATGGTGACGACCAACACCGACCGGGTGCTCCGGCTGCCGCAGGACTACGCGGACATGCTCCACTGGCGCGAGCGCGTGCTCGCGGTGGCGCGGGTGTACGACTCGCTGCCGCCGGCGGAGCGCGCCCGCGCGGTGATCGGCGCCACCAACTACGGCGAAGCCGGCGCGATCGATTACTACGGGCCGGCCATGGGATTGCCGCGCGCTATCTGCGGCTGCGGTACGTACTGGTTCTTCGGGCCAGGCGAGAAGACCGGCGAGGTGCTGGTGACGATCGGCGTGACCGGCGAGCAGCTGCGGCAATTCTACAACGACGTGCGCCCCGCGGGCCGCCTCGTGGATCCGTGGGCGGTGCCGGAAGAGCAGGACGTTCCGTTGTTCGTCTCCACAGACCCCGTGATGACCTTGCAGCAGCTATGGCCGCGGTTCGACCCGAGGCTCGCGATCACGCAACGCCCGGGTCCGTGACCGCGGAGTGATCCCGGCCTAACGGCTCAGTCACGTGCGCCGAGGAGGGTTACAACGACTTGTTGGAGCGGATGAGGCGGAAGACGACGGATTGTGCGGGGCGCGGGGGAGCCCTGCGGCCTCTCCCTTCGGCATGCTTATCCCGGCGATGGCGACCGGTTCGCTTCGAGACGCCCGCGACGGCGCCAGAAAATGTACCCCGTAACAACCGCCGTCACCGCGAGCGCGGCGCCAAATTCGCCGGTGAGGTATTTCGTGATCCCCGAGTCCACCGTCACACGGTCGAAGTACCCCTGGATGTACAGATTGTGGCTCGCGTGGAGCAGCGCCGCCGGCCACACGCTGCCCGACCGCAACCGGATCCACGCGAGCGGAACGCTGATGCCTAACACCATCACGACGAAGCACGCGAGCGAATACCACACGGGCGTGCCGCCGTTGTAATCGGCGAAGATGATGAGCGGCATGTGCCACACTGACCAGATTGCACCGCTCACGAGTGCGGTGCTCGTGAACGACCATCCCTCCGCCAACTTGGGCACGAGAAAGCCGCGCCATCCGAGTTCCTCGCCGAGCGCGGATAATAGACTGAGCAGCGATCCGACGACCACGAAATACGCGACGTTCGTATGAAAGCGCGAACCGTCGAAGGTGCCGAGTCCTAACAGCCAGACCACTCCGTAGGCGACCGAAGCGTACGCCAGGGGAAGAGCGTATGCGAGGAGCGCGTATCGGGGCGGCCCCGGACGCCACCCTTCGCCGCGCACGTCGTGCTGGAAGAGCAGACGCGTGATGAGCGCGCCGGCGGCGGGGCACCACATGAGCATGAAGACGTAGCGCCCGCCGCCGGCGCCGAGCGTCCCGGCGCGCACGAGGATGACGTAGAACACCGAGCTGAGCGCGAACGTCAGGATGAGAAACGTCGCCAGCTCGTTCCTGAGACGCGGCGTGACCGCGGGCGTTTGCATCGCGTGGTCCATGAGAGGAAGGGGCGCCGGTAACCGGCCGCGGCGCGAGCCGCAGCCGGGTTAGGCATCAGCCGAAGCGCCAGCCGAGCAGATTCCAGTTCGCGAAGAACAACGACACCACCACCGCGGCGAGCACGATGATCGTGAACTGCACCCGCCGCCCAACGCGCCAATAGGAGCGCCCCCACACACGGAACGCCGCCACGAGGAGCGCGAGCGTAAGGAGGACAAACACCACGGGCATCCCGAGCGCGACCTTGAGCGACGTCGGAACCATTCCACCGAGCTCCGAGCTGGTGCTGGCGATAACGACGCCGAGCACGATAAACGTGAGAAAGAACCAGACGGCGGTGCAGAGCGCGAGCCGGACGACGCGCCGCTGCTCGAGCGGCAGTTCCTTGATCCGCGTGCGGCGATAGAACACCGTCGTGAGCACGGCGAGAAAGAGCAGCGTGGAGATGCCCAGCGCCCAGTACCAAAGCGCCGGCAGGTCGTGCCACGGCACGCGCTCCGTGCCCATAAAGGGCAACGCGTCGACGGACAGACGCGTCACCGCTCCCGACGACGAGTCCTGTGTGAAACCGATCGTGTATGGACCTTCGATCTGTGTGAACAACCCGTTGCCTAACGGTGCAAACTGGGCGGGATGCTCTCCGAGCCCGGTCACGAGCAGCCGCCCCTGTTTCGGAAGCTCGGACACCGAGATCGGCGGGCTCGCGATCAACGAGGCCTTGTCGATCGTGGTCGAGCGGTGGCGGGCCAAGCGATCGGCGCCGGGGTATTTCGCCGCCGTCTTCCCGAACGACGCCGGCGCCGGCGGAATCACGATCGGCGGAGCAGGGAAGTAGCGGTCGAAGAACGATTGCAGAATGCCCTGGCGCATCGGCTCGGCGCCCGTTCCGACGTACGACATGAAGATGCCGACCTGCGCGTCGGGAATGATGAACATCGCGGTGTGGAAGTACTGCGTATCGCCTTCGTGGCCGATCACCCGCACGCCGTTCATCCGCTGTTCATAGAACCCGAGGGCCATCGCCGGCAGTCGCGGATCGTTCGCGAACGTCCGCGCGTGCATCTGCACCGCGGTGGCGGAGTCGAGGATGCGGCTGGTGCCGTACCGTCCGTCCTGCAGTTGCGCGATCATGAAGTGCGTCATGTCGAGCGCCGAGACCGATGCCGAGCCGGCCGGGCGGAAGCCGCCCACGAACTCGAAGGGCTTGGCGGCGTACACACCGTTCTGGTACACGTACGCAGTCATCATATCCGGCTTGAGATCGGGCGGCAGTGGTTCCTGGAAGGTCGCGTGGTGCATGTCGAGCGGATCGAGAATGTTGCGGCGGATGTATTCGTTGAACGGCACGCCGCTCACGTTCTGGACGATCAGCCCCGCGAGCGCGGCCGAGTAGTTGGAGTACGACGAGAGCACAGCGGGCGGTCGCACGCGCGCGGGGATGTGATTCTTGAGCGTCTCGTCGATAGACTTGACGCGAGCCGAATCGTTGGGGAACAGGTAGCCCAGCGCGCCGTCCTCGAAACCCGCCGAGTGTGTCATCAGATCGCGGAGCGTGACCGGCTTCGGGTACGTAGCCGGAATCTTGAAGTCTTTCAGGTAGGTGTTGACGTCGGTATCCAGGTTGAGCTTTCCCTGTTGGACGAGCTGCATCACGGCGGTCCACGTGAACAGCTTTGATGTCGAGCCGATGCGGAAGAGGGTCGTCGCGGGATCGACGGGGGTCCGCTTGTCGACGTCGGCATATCCATAGCCGTGTGAATAGAGCACGCGTCCATCCTTGACCACCGCGACGACCGCGCCTGGGACGTGCAGCTGACCGATGAACTGCTGGAACGCTCCGTCGAGAAAGGCTCCGAGCGCCACCGTATCATCGAGTGCGGCGCCGGCGCCGGCGGACGGTGCGGTGCCGCGCGCGGGCGCGATCGCCGCGCGGGTGGGTGTGGCGGCCCGTTGGGCGTCGGCCGATGCGACGGTGAAGAGGCAAGCGGCCGCGAGGAGCGCCAGCCGGCGCGCGAAGGTGCGGCGAGAATCGTTCATGTCGTGTGCCGTTGGGGGGGGGGGGGGAGGAGGTCGACCGTCGCTCGGTATACAATACCGGTATACCGCGGGCCCGCAAGCCGTCCCGGCGGGGCCGGCGCCGGCGGCGGGCGTCTCACGAGCGGCGTAGCGGCGGCGCACGATCGCGAGGGTGGGCGTCAGACGCCGATGCGCCGTCTGTTGCTGCGGGCGCGCGGCGCGGGGGCGGCGTCCTTCCGCGGCGCGCCGGCCCAGCTGCCGCGCTCGCCGTACTGCGCGATGATGTGCGCGAGCCTCGCGGCGGCGTTGCGCCAGTTGGTCTCCGCCGCATCCTGCGCCGCATCGGGGTCGCCGCGCGCGATGCCGCTGGCGATGACCTCGTGCTCGTGCACCGACGTCGGGAGCGTATCGAGCAGCACACTGACGTAGAGGCGCATGTAGCGTTCGCATTGCGGCTTGATGGCGCGGTGGAGGGTGAGCAGCCGCGGCCCGCCCACCTGGTCCACGAACGTTTGGTGAAAATGGATGTCCAGGTCGAAGAAGCGCGCGGCGGCGCCGCGCGCGCGCGCCTGCGCGGCGAGCTGGCGATTCAGCGTGCGCATCCGCACGGCGAGGGCCTTGCGGCGGGCGGGCGCGAGCGCGGCCGCGATGCGCGCGGCGAGCCCCTCGAGATGACCGACGATCTGGAAGAGTTCCTGGCCATCGTCCATCGTGAGCGGCGCGACGATGAGGCGCCGTTCGCGCCAGGCGCCGGAGGAGGCGACGAACCCTTCTTGTTCGAGGCGGTGCAGCGCACTTCGAACGGGCGTGCGGCTCAGCCCAAGCCGCTCGGCGATCACCCGTTCGGAGATGCGGGACCCGGGTGGCAGCTGTCCCCACACGATCACGCTGCGGAGGTCGCGGTATGCTCGCGAGACGTCGTCGAAGCGTTCATCGCTGCGATGGCGGGAGGTGGAGGAGCC
>JANWIF010000036.1 GCA_025450035.1 Gemmatimonadaceae bacterium | reverse complement strand
TCTCGGGCAGGCGGTCGCGCACTCGATACGCGCGCTCGATGGCCGAATCCACTTCGGCGCGCGAGCCGCCGGCGTTGCTGATCACCGCGGCAAGCAAGCGCCAGGCCGAGGCGAAGTTCGAGTCGACGGCAACCGCCTGCCGCGCGTACTGTATCGCGGCCTGGGGATCCTCCTCGATGCCGTTCGCCCGTCGACCCTCGCTGTACAGGCGGAGCGCCTCGAGCGAAGCCGTCGTCGCCTGGGCGAGCGGCGGACTGGCTTGCACGCTGCGCAGCGACTCGCCGATCTTTGCGCGGAGCTTGCGCGCCAACTGGTCCGCGGCGTCGATCAGGCCGCGCGGTCCGTCGCCCGTCTCGCGAAACGAGGCCAGCTCGACGCCCGAATCGGCGCTGACTAACCGAAGGGTGACGATGTACCCCGAACCGACGCCGGTGACCTGTCCGTCCACCACCGCCTTGACGCCTTCGCGCTGCGCCATCTCGCGTGCCGTCGCCAGATCGAGGCGGGTATTGACCGGACGCGCCATGCGCCTGAGCGACGCCGCGATCTGAGGCGGCGGCACGAGCGCGATCAGCGACGACTGCGACAACGCGGCGCGCACCGCATCGCTCACCACCGCGCCCAACGCCGTGTCGGTGTGCTGCACGGCGAAGTCGGCGATGATCACCGGCTCGCGCACCGTGAACCGCCCGCGCGCCAGCAGCGACCCCGCGGGCCCGATGCCTAACGCACGCAGGAGCATGAACGCGCCCACGAGCAGCACGAACGCCCCCACCGCATACGCCCCGCCTAACGTGGTCCGATGCCACGACAGGTGTGGACTGGCCTTGAGCGCCAGCGTGGCCATCGTGCCGCGCGCCGGCACACCGGGCGTGCCGCCGGGCGTGAACGCGGGCGACCTCGTCGCGGCGCGGCGGGCCACGAATTGTGCGTAGCCCGTGAAGAGAATCACCGGCAGCCCGAGCGCCATCACGATGAGCGAGCCCGGGAACACCCAGTCGGGCAACCCGATGCCGACGATCGCCGCCTTCGCCACCACCGCGACGACCACGAACGCGGCCGCGTAGAACGCCAGTGCCCGCCGCATCATCGCGCGTCCGCCGATGAGAATTCGCGGGAGCGCGGCCTGTCGCGCCGAGTCGCCGGTCGAAATCGTGTCGAGCGTCGCGAGCAACTCGTCGGCGGTTTGCGGGCGCGCATCGGGTTCCTTCTCGAGGCATTGCGCCACGAGCCGCGCCAGCTCGGGCGGCGTGTCCGGACGGAGCTCCGTCACCGGCCGCGGCGCCTCGCTCATGTGCGCCGCGAGCAGCCGCTGCGGCGTCTTGGCCTCGAACGGCGGCCGCCCCGTGAGCAGCTCGTATGCCGTGCACCCGAACGCGTAGACGTCGGCGCGATGATCCGTATTCGGGTCGCCCGCCGCCTGCTCCGGCGCCATGTACGCCGGGGTGCCGAGCGCGGTGCCTAACTGGGTGAGCGTGGTGCCGCGCGGGCCGGTGGCCGACGCGGCGATCGCCTTGGCGATGCCGAAGTCGGTGACCATCGCCGTGCCGCGGCTCAGCAGCACGTTGTCCGGCTTGATGTCGCGGTGCACCACGCCGCGCTCGTGCGCGTATGCGAGCGCGCGCGCCACGTCGCGCAAAATGGACGTCGCCTCGGCGATGGAGAGGGGTCCACGCGCCAGACGCGCGCGTAGACTCTGGCCCTCCACGTAGGGCATCGTGAAGTACGGCGCGCCCGCGCTGTCGCCCGCATTCAACACGGGCACGATGTTCGCCTGCTGGAGTGACGCCGCGAGCAGAATCTCGCGTTCGAATCGCTCCGCGCTCAAACCCTGCATGAGCTCGGGCGCGAGTACTTTCACAACGACCTTGCGGTTGAGCCGCAGCTCGTCGGCGAGGAACACGCGAGACATGCCCCCGCCGCCGAGCTCGCGCTCGAGCGTGTACGCGCCGCGAAGTGTCGTCTGGAGTTGGTCCCGCAGGTCCATCGTCGGCGCGGTGTCCGCGGAGGGGGTGTGCAAAGGTATCGGCGCGCACCCACGGTTGCCAGCTTGACACCGCGCCCGGCGTCGCGAATAATCGATCCATGCTCTCAGCCGTCCAACCCTTTGCCTCGGTAGGGTCAACGTGCGTAGCACCCTGATCATAGCGTCCCTGGCTCTCGCCTACTCGTTCGCGGCGCCTCCCAGCACCGGAGCATCACGCTCGATCGACCCGTGCACCCTGCTCACCGCAGCAGAGGTGAGTGCCGCGCTGGGTATTGCCTCACTTCCCGGCAGGCCTTATTTGGGCAGCAAGGTCGTTTGCTTCTACGCGGCGGACACCGGCTACGTCATCGGCGCACCGTCCGTCACCCTGATGGTGATGACGACCGGCGCGTACGAGAACCAGGCGCATTTAGGCGGCTCGCTGGCGTCGCATCCGGTCTCGGGTCTGGGCGACGAAGCCTACCGCGTGGGGTCGGGGTCGTATGTCAAAACCGTCGTGCGCAAGGGTAATGGCGCGTTCAGCGTGACCGTCCTGCCGGGCGAGAATAGCAAGACAACGCCAGCCCAGGTCGGGCAGATCGAAGAAGGACTGGCCAAGAAGGTGGTGGCGCGGCTCTGACGGCACTAGTTCCCGGGCCTACTCGAAATTCCCGGAACCAGAGGCGCTCAAGGTGGCAGCGCACAGCAGACAGCAGCTATCTTCCCACGCCATGCCAATTCTGATCGTTCACGACCAAATTCTCGTGGCGGAGCTGCGCCTTATGGCCGCAGAGCTCTTTGGTGATTTCGTCAAGGCTGTTGTGGACGTGGAACGGGGAGTGATGGCCATCGGAGGCGAGCTTCACTCCGATGAGGAAATGGTACTCATGGAACAGGGTACTCAGCAGCGCGATCTCTGGGGAATCAACATCTACCCCGACCTGCCGCCGGCGGAGCGTCTCGAGTACGACTCGATGATCAACGTTCGCCCATCACAAGGCAACCGGTCCCGGTCGGTGGAGAATCCGGAGACACGGCGTCGCATTGAGGAGGTCGTCTCGCGGCTTGTCAGCGAGTGACCGCACCGCTCTCCGGCGTCCATCATCGCGAGCTTGCCGCAGGTCGATGGGCCGAGCTGTCGCTCATGGCGCAACTTGCGAATGTTGGCGCGGAAGTGGGTCGGATGCTGCGATGGCGGGATCGCAACGATCGCTTCGCCGAGGGTGCCTTCGAGCGCGCCCTCGAGTTGCTGGATTTGACGCTCGCCGACCCACGGTGGCGTGGACGACTCCGCGAGATCGCACGGGCGCGGGAGATGTTGTGCGACGCAGCGACGGGCGGGCACGAGTACGGCACGACGCTCGAGTGGCTGGACCGCTACTTCCTGGCATTCGCGGTCGCCGAGCGACATCACGTCGTGCCCGGAGAGCGTTCCCGCGCCTCCGCCTAACTGGGAGGAGATCAGCATGCGTGGCGGCGGTTTCACATCGCGCGCGCGGCTCGGTCGACCCGTGCACCGTGCTCCGTCCATCGGAGGTGGGTGCCGCGCTCGGTATTGCTTCGCGGCCCGTCAGGCCCTTCTTGGGCAGTAAGGTCGTCTGCTGCTTCGCGGCGGACACCCGCTTCGACGGCGCTGTACCGTCGGTCACCCCGCGTGACCGTCCTGCCGGGCCAGAATACGAAGACAACCCCATCTGGAGTGGCGCGTCGATACCCGCCGGCACCCACGGCCTGTGGACGCTCCCCAAGCAGGAGGGACTGTGGAGGGACAGCAGGCAGCTACCAGGCTCGGCCGTCAGGCGCTGTCGCAAGCGGGTAAGCGCCGTCCCGAATGCGACCTTGCACTTTTCGCCGGCCGCGCCAATCGTGGAGCCAAGCACCCCGTACATCCCTGCTGGCTGTGAGTCACGCCGCGCAGCCGGCAGCCTAACGGCTGCCGCTGCGCGGGCGCATGCGCATCTCCAGCCGACAGCGCGTGCGCTGCGGACCGCAGCGAGGAGGTGCACCATGGCAATGAAGCACGAAGGGCACGTCAAGGCCGGCGACCGGGAAGCACGCACTGCATTCCGCGCCGATCCGCCAACCGCCGCCACACACACCCCGGCGCCAACCCGTCCCGCGCCGAAACGCGCCGAAGGGCGCCGCACGCTCCGCGGCGTCGTCTCGCCCAAGCGCCCCAAGCGAGGAGTCCGGTTAGGCGTGCCCGCCGATCTCGCCGGCACGAGCGGCACGGGTAGCTTCCCGAACTTCATCTATCACGGCGGCCCGATCATCAACACGCCGCAAGTCTATGCCATCTTCTTCGGCGACTGGAGCAGCGCCGCCAATCAGGCCCGCGCCACGCGGCTCGGTCAGTTCGTGTCCGATCTGCTCAACAGCCGGTACATGAACATCCTGTCGCAGTACGGCTGCGGCACCTCCGGTTCGCTCGTGACATCGGTGTTCGTCTCGAGCACGGATCACAGCTTGGGCACGACCGATGTGCACGCCATCGTCCAGAACGCCATCACCAACGGCGACGTGCCGGAGCCGACAAATCCGTCGCAGGCGCACGTGATCTATCTGGACGATGCGACCGCGGTCGATGACACGACCGCCGGCGCCGTCATGTGCGAGGCGACCAGCGATACGGCATTCGGCTACCACGACTTCTTCACCACCACGGCTGGCAATCCGGCGTACTTCGCCGTCGTGCCGGGGCTCAGCAACACGTGCCTCACCAACTCCTGCCCGGGCGACGATGGCGACTGCTCGCTGCACCTGGCCCAGACGCAGGAGCAGCGGCAGACGCAGGTGTCGTCGCACGAGCTATCGGAGATGTTCTCCGACCCGCAGGTGTCGGTGAACGAGGGCTGGAGCTCGAGCTCGCCCACCGACCCGCACGAGAACGGCGACATCTGCAACGGGCAGTCCGGCACCATCGCCGTGGGCGCCAACACGTGGACCGTGCAGCTCATGTACAGCAAGTGGCACGACATGAACACGAACGGTGCGACCACGTGCATCGACGACTGCCCCGCGC
This sequence comes from Gemmatimonadaceae bacterium, assembly GCA_025450035.1. Classification (GTDB taxonomy): domain Bacteria; phylum Gemmatimonadota; class Gemmatimonadetes; order Gemmatimonadales; family Gemmatimonadaceae; genus JADGGM01. The sequence goes on along the minus strand of JANWIF010000036.1, from coordinate 4,425 downwards.
CGCTGCCGTCGCTTTTGCCCGCGTGCACGGTCGCGCTCGACCGCAGCACGTTCGGCAAGGACGAGATCGACGCGCTGTTGCAGTTGGGCACTCCGGCCACGATCGACGCCGCGTTGTACGTGATCGTGGACGGCTACACGCCGTCGCAGTTGGGCATCACATCGGCCACGCTCACCGGCGTGCCCAACATCTCGCCCACCGTGTCGCTCGCACCAGCGGTGGCGGGCATGTCGGTGTCGCCCACGTCGCTCGTCGCCGAGGATCCTTCGTTAGGCGGAGGCATCCAGCGGTTCACGTGGGTGTACGACGTGGCCTTCACGCAGACCGGCGGATTCCCCGGCATGGTGGGCGGCGTGGTCGACGTGACGCTCACGGCCTCGATCATGGGCGTGACGCCGCCCGCGCTCACCGCATCGGGAAGCGCGATCGTCGAGTTGATTCACGAACCGAACCCGTACGAGCTCGACGGTCCCGTATCGTGGCTCAGCACCGACCTGCGCGTGTTCCAGATCAACGCCGGCGCGTCGCGTTTCGGTGCCACGATGGGCAGTACGCCCGCCGACGGGCCGACGTTCATTCAGCAGGTCCTCGCCAACCTGAACGCCGGCAACAGCGGCGGCCAGACGTTCGACGGCATTTCGACCGACGAGAACGCGTCGGGGCTCGAGCTGTCGCAGACGGTGAGCGGGACGCCCGTGTTCAACTTCGCCGTCGCCAAGGTGCGGTACCGCTCGCTCGCCGGGGATGCGCCTAACGTGCGGGTGTTCTTCAGGCTGTTCCCGGCCTCGACGACGTCGACGGCGTACGATCAGGCGAGCACGTACCGGCGCGGCGGTCAGAGCGGCGTCACGATCCCATTGTTAGGCGTCGTAGGCGGCGAAACGACGACGATTCCGTGCTTCGCGTCGCCGCGCGTCGACACGAGCACCGTGAGCATGGCCACGCAGGCCGATGCGCCCAACGTGCAGACGTTGGTGCATGATGCCACCGGCAACGAGGTGAGCGCGTATTTCGGCTGCTGGGTGGACATCAATCAGCCATCGCGGCCGCTGTTCCCGATCACGCCGTCGCCGGTGGACGGTCCCTACACGTCCGGGCTCCAGACCATCCAGCAATTGATTCGAAACGCGCACCAGTGTATGGTCGCCGAGGTCGCGTTCGATCCCGATCCGATCGGCACCGGCAGCACGCCGGGGTCGTCCGACAAGCTGGCGCAACGGAATCTGTCGATCGTGGCGTCCGACAATCCGGGCGGCCTCGCGTCGCACGCGATTCCGACGACGTTCGAGGTGCGGCGGTCGGCGCCGTTCGCTCCGGCCGGTGTGGCGCCCGATGAGCTGCTCATGGATGGCACCACGCTGCCGCCGGCGAGCGAGGCCACGTTGTACGCGCCGGGCGCCAACGCGCGGAAGATCGTCGAGATGGCGAACTCGATGTACGTGTCGCACCACCTGCGTCTCGTGGACGACGACACGCTGACGTATCCCGCGCGCGGGTTGACGTTCATCCCCATCCCGCGGGGATCGGGACCGAATCTGCCCGCACTGCTCACGGTCCAGCTGCCGGCGACCGTGCGCCGGGGGCAGGCATTCAAGGTTGTCGTTAGGCAAATGACCAACGCCGTGGCGGAGCGGCCGGTCGTGCCGCCGCCGATCGGCGCCCCCACGGGCAACGGCCACACCGCTCGCGCCGGCGACAACGGCGTGATCCATTGGCGCCGCGTGGTCGGCTCGTTCCAGGTGTCGATCCCGGTTCGAACCAAGGAGGTGTTGTTGACGCCCGAGGAGCGGCTGCTGTCGGTGACGCGCTACATTCTCGAGGCGATTCCGCCGGGCAACCGGTGGAATCCGGTCTTCGGACGCTACGTCGATCAGATCGCGGGGCGTGTGAAGGCACTCGGCGGCAATCCCGACGTGGTGCTGCCGACGCCCGACGGGCAGTGGCAGCAGCAGGATCAGAAGACCGGTCGTCGCGTGTCGGGCAAGGTGAGCGAGGTGGTCTTCAACTGCTTTGGGGAGTTTCAGGGGTTCGTGGTGGACACCTGCTCGGAGTGCTGCACCATCACGTCGCGTCAGGCCGCGATCGGCGAGTTGGCGCTCAGGGCGTGCAAGGACCGGTTGTCGGTCACGGTATGGTTGGATCGTGACGGCGACCGGGTCGAGCGGGTGGTCGTGAGAAGTTAGGCATCGCGGCGCCGGTTGTCCGCGCGCGGCGGTTGGACGTTGTCTGGACAAGCGCGAAACCGGGCGTTAGGCTAGGCGGCAGGCGGCGACGGCGTGGCTTTGCCCTACGAGCCACGCTGCGCGCCAAATGCCTCAGGAAGGAATGTGAGGAGTCGAGCGACGCCCCCGACTAACAAGTACGGGGTAATCGTATGGAATCCGTCGCGGATGGGGTTCACGGCCATTCGATTTCTCCAAGCATCGCATTCGGGCTCTGACGCGCAGGGGAGCTCAAGGGACAGTCGGCCTTGGCTCCAGCGCGATGTTAGGCGGCGCTTTCTGACGCAAAAATCGCCGATGGCTTAGCCACAGGAGAGCCGGACAATACCCTAGCAACATCAAAGCGCAGAGCATATAAAATAGGTAGCGATAGTCCAATCTGAAAAAGTCTTCAAACGTTGCTCCTTGAGCCAGTCGTCGCCCCTTTCCATTTTCCAAGTGCTTCATGATCACGAAACAAACAGAAGCGCCGCATGTCCATAGTGCTTGAAAAGCTCCGATGCTCAATGCGGCTCCTCCAACCACGGTCCGTGCTACCAACGTGAAATAGGGCACACTGCAAATAGAAATGAATAGCGCGCAATCAAGGAGCCACACTGCGGGATCATCTCCAACACCATGCCTTTCCAAGAGGGGAACTAGCGTCAGAGGTAATAGACAAAGAACGGTCATCCGCATCTTGTAACGCCAGACGTGCTGTCGAGTGACATTACGAAGCCGGGCTCCCCAAAACTGTGGATTGCACCCTTCCGTCGAAAAGACCAAGGCGACCATGGTTGCCGAACCAAACCAGAGGGCCACGAATACCATGGGGACGCGACCTCCTATCGTGGGCAACTGGTGCGCCCACAGAACGAGCCCAACGGTGACAATGCCGGCTGTGATAACCCTTCGCACGGAGCCGCCACCCTCATCACATCGCGGCGCCACGCCTCCCTGGCTGTCCGTGTGGCCGCGGCTCACTCGCCTCCCCTCCCCACCCCTCCCTGGCCCTGCCGCGGCACCACGATCACGTAGTCGTTGGGCGGCTCCGCACCCAGCAGATATCGCACGAAGTAGTCCCACCGCCGCCGCATCATGTAGTTCGATGCGGCCGCATATCCGTGATGCACGTTCGGAATGATGAGCTCATCGAACGTCTTGTTCGCATTGATGAGCGCATCGGCCACGAGGAACGTGTTGTACGGCGGCACGTTGTCGTCCATCGAGCCGTGCGCGAGCAGCAGATGCCCCTTCAGGTTCTTCGCGATGGTCTCGTTCGCCTCCGGAGCATAGTTGTCGGAGCCATCGGCGTTCCGCACCAGCAAGCCCTGATACCGCTCGCCCCAATCATCCTCGTACTCCCGCTGGTCGTGGTTGCCCGACTCGGCGATGCCGACCTTGAAGAAATCGGGATACCGGAACATCGCATCGGCGGTGATGAAACCGCCGCCGGAGTGCCCGTAGATCCCCGCGCGATCGATGTCGATCCACGGGTAGCGCGCCGCGAGCTGCTTCATCGCCGCCACCTGGTCGGGGAGCGTGTTGTCGCGCCCCATCGCACCGTAGTACTCGTCGTGGAAGCTCTTGGACCGGAACGGCGTTCCCATGCCGTCTAACGTGATCACCACGAAGCCGAGCTCCGCCAACGCCTGGTGGTCGCCGCGCGCGGCCATGAAGCTGCGCGACCCGACGCTCCCCGCCTGCGGGCCAGGGTACGGATTGTTGATGATCGGATACTTCTTGGTCGAATCGAAGTTCGTTGGGCGGAACATGAGGCCGTACAGCTTCGTCTTGCCATCGCGCGCTGTGGTCACGATCGGAATCGGCGGCTTCCACCCTGCAGCGAGCAGACGCGAGATGTCCGCGCGGCCAAGCGGCATCACGGTGCGGCCGTTCCCATTGCGCAACACCACGGTGGGCGGGACCTCCGGCGTGGAGTACGTGTCGATGATGTAGCGGCCGTCGGGCGCCACCTGGATCGAATGGTCGCCGCTCTCCGGCGTGAGCGGCGTCCAGTGGACGCCGTCCAACGCCAGCTTGTAGTCGTGGCGGAAATACGGATTCTCGTTAGGCTCCCGACCGCGCGCCTCCACGACCAGCGTGTGGTTCCGCTCGTCGACGTGCTCGATGCCGGTCACGGGTCCGGCGCCGGTGGTGATCGGATGGAGCAGCTTGCCGGTGTTCAGGTCGTACAGGTAAAGCTCGGCCCAGTCGTTCCGCT
>JANWIF010000035.1 GCA_025450035.1 Gemmatimonadaceae bacterium | reverse complement strand
CGGTGGCCGCGCGACACGGGTCGACGGCAAAGCCACAGGTCCGCGCGAAGGTCGCAAACGCGGGCGAGAGCACCGCCGTCGGGCCGGCCCCCGAGGCGACGGCCGTCTTGAGATTGTCGATCCGCACGGTCTTAGGATGTCAAACCACCGGATTCCGTTGGTCGAGACGACCGATCGATATACGGACTGGTGGACGACCCACCGTAGGCGCCGCACACGCCGCGAGTTGGCATCGTGCGAGACACCGCCGTAGCCTCCCGAAGAAATGTCTACCATTGTATGTCGCATATGACACAGGTGTGACACTCTAGCGACTTCACGCAGCAGATAATAACACGGGGTAACAGTTGGCGACGGAAACTAGGAGGCGACGCATAAGACTTGACATGGTCGTCGTGGGACGTATGTTGTCGCATCGGAGGAGATGCCATGGGCGACGCACGACACCCGAAGCGGGCCTTTCTCGACGTGGCCGGCGCGTTGCACGCGCACCCCGAACGCGTGCGCGCGGAGCTGTTTCGCCGGCTTCGCTTCTTCGATCCCCTCGACAAGGTGCAGGTCAAGTACGAGATGCTCCGCGCGCATGTCATCGACAGGATGTCGGTCGCGGAGGCCAGTGACGTGTTCGGATTCTCGCGGCAGACGTTTTACACGGTCCTGGATGCCTTCGAGGCATGGGGGGTGTTCGGCCTCGCCGACGAGCAGCGGGGGCGACGCGGGCCCGTGAAGCTGACGGCCGACGATGTGGCACTCGTCGAGGCGTTGGCGAGCGACGATCCGGATTTGAGTGGGCGTGCGATCGCCGAGCGCTTGTTTCGGGAGCGCGGGATCGCCGTGCATCGGCGCACGATCGAGCGCCTCGTCGCCCGGGCCGGAAAAAAAAACCGCTGAACCCAGCGCTGCCGCCGTCCCCGCAGACGCGCGAGGGCCGCACGATACGGCGTCGCTCGGCACCAGCGACTTCCGCCTATCGGGTGGTGAGCCGCAGACGCGCTACGAGGCGCTCCGTGCCTACATGCTCGTGCCGAGCTTTCAGCGTCCGCGCACGACGCCCGTGCGCTTCGACATCGGCCGGGTCGAGCGCTTCGGAATGCTCGGCCTACTCGAACGCGATCCCGTGGGGGCGGAATGGGCCGGCGGGATCGTCGGCGACTTTCAGGTGCAACTCATCCCGGTCGGCACCGCAATCGTCCACGACCGATGGGCGTGCCTGCTCACGGTCCTGTCCGACCTCATCGCCACTTCTCCTGGAGGGACTCATGATCCGTGCTGCACTCTACGCCCGCGTCTCCACCGAAATGCAGGAGAAAGAACAGACCATTCAGAGCCAACTGAGCGCGATCACGCAGTATGCTGAAGCCCACCAGTTTCACAGCACACCTGCGCTGACCTATCTCGACGAGGGCTATAGCGGGAGCCATCTCGATCGACCCGGCCTCGATGCCTTGCGTGATCACGCGCGCGAAGGCCGTTTCGATGCCGTCGTCCTGCTCTGCCCCGATCGCCTCGCGCGCAAGTACGCCTATCAGGTGGTGCTCCTCGAGGAGCTCAAGCGCATCGGCATCGCGGTCCATTTCTGCGAGCGGCCGATCACGGACTCACCCGACGACCAACTGCTGCTGCAGATTCAGGGCGCGATCGCCGAGTATGAACGGACGAAGATTCTCGAACGCTCGCGCCGCGGGCGACTCCACCGAGCGCGCGGCGGCGACATCACGCCCGCTGCGCCGCCGTACGGGTACCGACGTGTGTCCAAGCGGAGCGGTGGTGATGGGCAGATCCGCATCCATGAGGAGGAAGCCGCATTGGTCCGGCAGGTCTTCGCTTGGTATGCCGAGGATGGGGTGTCACTCTATCAACTGCTGCTCCGGCTCAATGCCTCGTCGTGGACAACGCGAGCGGGCCGGAAGGAGTGGGCCGCCACCACCGTGCTCCGCATGCTCCGCTGCGAGTGGTATATCGGACGAGCATTCTATAATCGTACCAAGAGTACGCTGAATCCTCGACCCGGCGCAGAGCTGCCCAACAAACGGCTCGCCGAGTATGCCGTCATTGAGCGCCCGCGGACTGACTGGATTACAGTCGCCGTGCCGCCGCTGATCGAGGAGTCGCTCTTCGAGCGCGTCCAGGGGCGCCTGATCGACAACCGCCGCTTTGCTCGTCGTCGGCTCAAGCGCGATGGCATCTTCTTGCTCAAAGGGCTGCTCAAATGCGGGATCTGCGGGCACGCGTACTTCGGTGAGTCACGCGTGGAGCGGCGCCGGGCCGGGGGCGAGTACACATACGCCTATTACCTCTGCAGTATGCGCGTGGCGCCGCTCCCCGATGCGGTGCGCACGCGCTGCGTCAACGAGCGACTGCATGTCGAGGGCGTGAACGAGGCCGTCTGGACCACCATCCGCGATCTCCTCTTGGATTCCGACGCGGTGGCCGGAGCACTCGGCGCGTGGGCGGAGCAGTCCGCCGCCACGCCCCCCGACGCCGATCTTCGCGTGCAACGCGCCGTCGCACGCCTCGACGACCTCACCCGGCAACGAGATCGCCTCACCGACGCGTATCAGCTCGGAGCGCTGGCGCTCGAGGTGTTTCGAGGCCGAATCTCTACGATCGACGACACTCGGAAGACGGCGGAACAGCATCTGAGCACCCTCAAGGCCGAGCACCTCGAAGCGGAAGTGGCACGGAGCCGCGCGCTTGGCGCCCAGGACATCGCGCGCCGCCTCGGGCCTAGTCTCCTCACCGCTGATTTCGCGACGCAGCAGCGGATCCTTCGCCTGCTGGTCGAGCGAGTGGTCGTGACCAATCAGCGCCTCGAAATCCACCTCGCGATGCCAGTGTCAGGCAATTTCGATTTGACATCCGGGCACCACCCAGAGCGGCACCCCGCCGTAGCGCTGGAACAAGGCCAAGTGGCCCGTCTGCCAGGCGAGCTGCGTCTGCGTTGGGCTCACCCACACAAACGTCGCCCGGCTGTGTGAGAGCGCCCCGATCAAGCCGTGGAGCGGGCGACGCTCGCCCTGGATGACCCCGGTAAAATCAAACCAGTCATGCTGCGCTTGCACGCCCGGCGGCGTCTCGACTCGCCGCACCGCCTGCACGGACGACACAAACCGCCGCTTGAGGTACCGCCGCACCGCTTGATAGCTGCCGCGGAAGTCGGACTCCCGCACCAGCACGTCGTAGAGCTGCTGCGCCGCGCAGTGGCCCGTCCCGCCCGCGACCACCCGTGCATCGCCAAACCGCGTGAGGACCGCATCCACCCGCTCCGTCCACCCCGCCATCGCCGTCGCCCGCTCGCGCCGGCCATCCGGCTCATCGAGCGGGCGACCCAATCGATACCGGAGCGTCGACTCGTCGACGCCCATCTGTCCTGCCATCTGTCGGACCGACACGCCACGGTCCACCATCTCTTGGGCAAGCATCACGTGGGCCCTCCCTAACTTCGCCATCGCTCGCTCCGCGCCGGGAATCCGACGCAGAGGGTGCCGGCTCCTCCGGCACCGTCAAGCGCGTGCGGGAATTTGGGTGTTCACACGTGCGGGAATTTGGGTGTTCTTCTACAAGGCCGCCGCCGAGGCGGTCCCGGCGGCGTTCGGGCTCGCGCGCTCGAGCGTGTCCCGGCGCTTCATCCAGGCCAGTGCGCGCGAACTGCGGCGGCTGCAAGAGCGCCCGTTAGGCGACGCCCAGTGGCTGGTCCTCGTGCTCGATGGGAAGAGCTTCGCCGGCGACCAGCTGGTGATCGCGCTCGGCGTGACGACGACCGGGGAGAAGCGCATGCTCGGCGTGGTGCAGACGGCGACGGAGAACCGGCGCGTGTGTGCAAGCTTCCTCCGCGAGCTCGGCGAACGCGGCTTCCCAGTGGACGGGCCGCTCCTGGTGGTGCTCGACGGGTCGAAGGGGCTGCGCGCGGCGGTGCGCGAGGTCTACGGCGAGAGCGTGGCCGTGCAACGGTGCCAGTGGCACAAGCGCGAGAACGTCGTGAGCTACCTGGGCAAGACCGAGCAGCCGGTGTGGCGCCGAAAGCTCCAGGCGGCGTATGCGCACCCAGCCTATGCCGATGCCCGGCGCGCGTTGCTGCGGCTGATCGGCGAACTCCGTGTGGAGAACGAGTCGGCGGCGCGGAGTCTCGAGGAGGGACTGGAGGAGACGTTGACGCTCCACCGGCTGGGCGTGTTCCCGGAGCTCGGGGTGAGCTTCAAGACCACGACCCTGATCGAGAGCGTGATGGCGCGGGTCGAGGATCGCACCGCGAAAGTGGACCGCTGGCGGACGAGCGATCAGAAACTCCGCTGGTGTGCGGCGGCGTTAGGCGTGATGGAGCGGCAGTTCCGGCGGGTCAAGGGCTACACGCACCTGCCCTTGCTCCGGCAGGCGTTGTCACCGAAAATGAAGGTTCCCCGAGACGCGGCGGCCTAGCGTCTCCCGATGCGGCCCTGCCCGAAAGTCAACTAGACGCGGGACACACCCTGTCGGGCATGCTGCTTTCTCACGTACAGATCCTTATGCGCACGTGGGGCACGCGTATCGATCACTCGCAGCGCGGTCGGCCTCCGAGCCGGCTTGTAGCGTAGGCCCGGCGAGACAGCTCGCTGACGCCAGGCGATTGCCTAACCCATGGGTAGCGATATCCAACCTCGACCCTTGACTGGAACTCGAATCGCGCCGAGGGCGATTGGAAGCTGAGCGGTGCTATCCCGTCTGCGGGAATCAAGGTAGAATCTGAATAGCTATCGGTCTTCCCATGGCAGTATATCCATATCGGAGAAGAGTGCCTGAAACACTCGGCTTCGACCCGGTAACGTGTTGTGCAGTCGTAGGGCCACCGGTGTCTCTAAGACTCGCTTTTCGAGCAGCTTGATGTGGTGAGCCCGAAGCAGTTCCATTACCCAGGTTTCGGTACCCGTCAAACTATCCTTTTCGGTGATTGGAGTAGGTGCTCTGCTCGGGCGGAGACGCCAGAGTACCGCATACCGACCGACCAACGAGAGCATGAGCGACCATGCGTGCTCGTTTCCGCAGAGAACGAGGTCAAGGCTTACGTCATCATTGAAGTCGGTTGTGTCTGTGATATCAAAACGGCGTTCTAGATGATCAAGGAACTCCCGATAGGGCTGCTCGGCGGCTGTGCGCTCGACGAAAAACCACTCGGGACGAGAGAGGGATACGTACGCCATGCGAATGGCATCATGAATACCATTCACAGTGGGATCGTCCGCGTTGGGAGCGTTATCCATGGTGTATTCGCCTTCTACCAACGATACTCGGGACCGCGGGGGTGACCGTGGATCAGATTTTCCGCATTGCGGTGGACTCTAACGGCAGTCTGATATCCACCTCTTGGTCCAACGCCAATCGGCTTGCCAAACTCGAAATCTCGGACGTTGGGATTGCCCTTTACAGGTGTACCACTGTACCACGCTTCCGTAGTATACCTTACCGCGGATGGCAAGTCGAAGAACGCTGAAGTTGGCGTGCCTTGCTTAACTCGGTTGGCCCACGCCCTTGTGCCGTAGACATGCTCTAGCTGTTTCTCGGTCCAGATGGTGACGGGCGGGCGGGCGGGCTGAGTAGTACTGCCGCCCGCGTCGCCAGCCTCGGCTACTCCAATCAGGGTTGGCAGCATCGGTATCGGCGAGCTTCCATTACCCACTGCTGTGCCACCACTCGACGCTGCGCCACGACTCGGGTCGCCCCAAGACGAACCACCACCAGCACCACCAAAGCCGTCGCCTCCTCCAAAAGTGCCGACAAAGCCGCCCGATTGCGCCTGATGGGCGAAGAAGGGAGATCCGTGGAAGTAGCCGCCCGGCAGACACGGGCCACCGACACAGGGACCATAGTGGGTGCCGAGCGGATCCTCACCCGCCACCTGGTCGTCGTCGCCGAAATCATACTGGTTGCCAGCATCGTCGACCCCCTCGGGATCCTGGCTGACGAAGCGTCCCGTCGCCGGGTCGTACCAGCGATTCCGCGCGTAGTAGAGCTGCGTGGAATCCCCTTCCCAGAGCAGCGCTTCCCACCGCAGCCGATTCGTGTCGGCCACGGCACCTGTCTGTAGCGTCTGCTTGCCCCAGCGATCAAATTCCCGCCGTTGCGCAACGCTGCTCCCAGTCGAGATGCCGATCACGCTACCGAGCGCATCCTGCATGACGTTTCGGGTTAGGCCGATGGAGGTGCGACCCGTCACCAGGGCAAACGGTGCCGCTCCCACGTCTTGCACCCCATACGCGTACTCCGACACGCGACTGGTGTCCGTGCCGTCGAGCTCGACGCTCAAATTGCCGCCACTCCAAAGATAATAGCGGTCAGGCACTCCCTGCCGATCCCGCCGCACGAGGAAGCCGAACGCGTTGTAGGCGTATCCGATGGTGGCTCCGGTTGCCGCCACCGTGTCACCGACCAGCCGGCCGTCGGCGCTCCATCCGTAGCGGATGTCCGTGGTCGTACCAAACTTCCGGCGCATATTCCCGTCCGAATCCGCTTGGTAGCTCAGGCCGAGCCAGCTCGCGGATGCCAGGCGATTGCCTAACCCGTAGGTTGCGCTGTCCACCCTCGACCCTTGACTGGAGCTCGAATCGCGACCGGTGAGATTCGACGCCAAGTCGTAGGCCAACGACAACACCGGGCCCGCCTGTGAGGCACAGCGTTCGCCAGAGCTCGACGTCGAGCACGAGCTCCCGAAGAGCGTACTATCGGCAGACAGGCGGGAGAGACCGTCGCGACTATAGTCGTGCTGAGCGAAGAGGTAGGAGTGCCAGATACCGCCCAACAGGAGGGAGTCCTTGTCCATGGTCGTTAGACTCGCCATGCGCCCAACGGAATCCCGGTCGTACCCCCTCTGGAACGCGGAATCAATTTGGGGGGCGCTGAAGCCCGTATGGTAGAGCTGACCGGACGTGGTGTAGAATTGCGCCTCCTGTAGGCTAGACCCCCAGTGGAGCGTCTGCGTCCGCAACGCGTTGTTCACCGAGAAACTGACCGTGTCCAGGTCGAGCCGCACGGTATCCAGAGCCGTCGTCTTCGCGTTGTACGAGAAGTACTGCTTCGGAAAGGTGATATTGGTCGTGCTGGCAATGCGCAGTGAGTCGAGCATGAGATTGCTGTTGTGCCCGTAGAAGTAGCGATACCGCTTGCCATCACTGAACCGCGTCACCACGGAATCCACCCACGACGACGTGGCGAGGAACACCGAATCGCGCGAGACAGGATTCGCTCCTACAACAATCCGCCGGTTGGTCGAATAGAGCAAGCTGTCGGTCGTGGCATTGACCCCGCTCTTCGCCACGAGTCGGTGGAGCGCATCATAGGTCAAGGTCACTCGCTGTCCGCGTTGATTGGTCCAACTCGTGAGCGTCCGGTCGCGGTTGTAGCGATAGGATGTGAAGCGAAGGGCCGTATCCGCAGGATCGAATGTCGTGTCGACTGTGCCGAGCGCATCGACTCTCGTGCGAAATACTTGACCTTTGGCGTCCCGCATCCGCACGAGATAGAGCGGGTCGTACGCCCAGGTGATCGTGTCGCCCTGGCCCACGGTATAGCGCTTTGTCATCCGGTTCAAAGCATCGTATGCATGGCTGGTGTAGGGCTCTCCGGCCACCCGGCTCAGCGAGTCCCGGCCGAGCGCATCGAAGAGCTCTGTTGCATAGCCCCCGTTGGGAAACGTCACCGTGGCCAGATTGCCCGAGATCGGGTCGTATTGCTTTTTCGTGACGTGCCCCAGGGCGTCGACGATCATCGTATCCCGGCCGAGCGCATCCCGGTGGTACGCGACGGTATCTGAGTCAGCGCTTTCGAAGCGAATCCGTGTCACGTTGCCGTGCGTATCCAGGAATATCCGTTCCGCGACTTGATTCGAGCCGGTGATGCTGTCCGGGATGCCGAAGCCGCTCCCATATCTGAGGCCGGTGGTATCGGCCCCGCTGGGATGGACCCACACCGGGAGCCCGTTGGCATACCGCGCGCTGTCTGCCCCGCCGGACGGATAGGCCACCGCGGTGGGCAGGATGCCGTCACGGGTGATGGTGGTTAGGCCACCCAGGGCATCGGTGATCGTCAGTGCTTCCCCCCATCGATCCACCGTCGACCGTGTGACGTGGCCTTCCGGATCCTCTACGGTATCGATCGGCGCACTCGTTGAAACTGGTGTGGCGGGCGATCCCGAGGTGCTCGTCATCGGCACGCCAGCGACCTGCCAGGCAGCGAGCGCGAACGCCGGTGACTGCATCGTGGTCGTTCCGCCGCCGGCGTCTACCGAAACGGCGGGTAGTACGAGAGAATCCAACTTCCACGACGAATCGCTTCGATAGACAAACCGTGTCGAATCGCCTCGCCTGTCGACCACCGCACTCAGGCGCCGGCCTTCCTGCGTGAACCGGGGCGCGGAAGCTCGGAAAGCGCTATCTTGCCAATCCCTGCGCGCCGTCGCTCCCAGCTGAGCGGCCTGCGCGTGCGGCCGCCGACGGATCATCCTCATTTTGAGATAACTGAGCACGACGGACTGTTTTGATCCGAACACCACTTTAGCAGGAGCAGTGTTCATGGGCCCGGACCCGGAAGACGCGCTCTTGGAGCGGATCACCGTGAACCCGGCGATTTTCGGCGGTAAGCCGATCCTCCGCGGCCATCGGCTTGCGGTCGAGCACGTCCTCGGGATGCTAGCCGCTGGCGATACTCCGGAGACCATTCTCGCCGGCTACCCGTGGTTGGAACCGGACGATGTTCGCGCGTGCCTCGTCTACGCGCGCCGCCTCGTCGCGCACGAGCGTGTGGAGCCGAAGCTCACTGATTCCGCGGCGTGAAGGTCCTGCTCGACAGTTGCGTGTGGGGCGGGGCCAGGACCGTCATTGAAGCCGCCGGCCACGCGACCGACTGGGTCGGCGAATGGCCGGCTGATCCGGGCGACGAGGACATCCTGAGACTGGCAGCGAGCGCCGGGGCCGTCTTGGTGACGATCGATAAGGATTTCGGGGAGTTGGCAGTCGTACGTCGGCTGCCCCACGCGGGGATCATCCGGATCGTTGGGTTCGCCGCGCGTGCCCAGGGACCGGCGTGCGTGGCGGCTCTGGCGCGGTATGGCGACGAGCTCGCCGCCGGAGCGCTGGTCACCGTCGAGCGGCAGCGTGTGCGCGTGCGCCCGCAGGAAGAGCGTCGGTAGCGGGACACGCGAGGACCAGCCAATGGCGCTCCGTTAGGACTAGCTCACGTGGAGCCAGATCGCGGACGCCAGGCGATTGCCTAACCCGTAGGTTGCGCTGTCCACCTTCGACCCTTGACCGGAACTCGAATCGCGACTGATGGCCGCGTCGAAGCCATCGGGTTGCGCTTCCGCAGCTCAACTCCGCTGCCGCAGGCCGTTCGACCGCCTCAATACAACCACTCCGCTTCGAGCGCGGCTGCGTGCAAAGCGCGCTTCACGCACTCCGATGCGTCGGCGAATCGAGCGCAATCGACCGACAGATCACAATAGGTCGGCGCGATCGAAATGAACATCACGCCTTCATTCATGATAGCGCTCCACAAACTCCCACTATCCTTCTCATCGAGGAACGAGGTGATGAGTTCGTTTGCACTGAATTCCCGGTCGTTAGGAACGATCCAGGCGAGAACCGGGTACGGGTAACCTCGGTACCCCGGGACAGCAACCTGTCGCAACGCCTCGACCGCCACTTCAACGTCGTGCGCGTCACCGCACTGCATTGGCCACGGTGGACGCTCGTCGACGCCACCATGCACGTCAATTCTGCAGCTTGCTCCGGCAGTGATCATTTTCTCGAGCATCGCGCGGACGAACAGCGCTCCCACCGTGAACATGAGCGGCTCTTCGAGTGCTGCCGACCAGTCGGCAGCGTCGTCGTCGTCCAGTGCCGGCAGCGAGTCGAGACGTGCGCCACGGTCGACGCCCAACTTCTTCGCCTCGCTCGCTTCCATTGAGCGCTTGTGCTCGAGGTCAACGCCGAGGAGACATGCTGCTGTTTCGCCGCTAGCGTCTCGATCGGGGCGCACGATCACAATACGGGCGAAAAAATCCATTCGGTCAGCCATGGCTCAAAACGCTGCTATGATCGTAGCAATTCGACTTCCCCACAGCGCTATAGCCCCGAAGATAGCCGCAACACCAACTGCCGGCGCGGCCTGTTGGACGCTTCTGATGTCAGGAGTGGCTATTGTCGGATAGATGTACCCGGGCTTAGGAACGTCTGGCGGCGTGATGATCGGCTTGGTGATCCACTTTTTCGCGTTCGCATAGTCTCCGGCAAACTGACGGTGCGCGTCATCGTTGTCGTCGTTGCACTTGTTCTTGTCGTAGTCGGCGAGGTCGTTTGTGACGCCATTATTGAAACCGGTCACTTGCACCCAGTGACCGTGGTCGAATGTACCCCGCCCGTGATGGTTGTCCATATTGTGCAGCCTCCTCTTCAGTGTCTTGAGCTTTTTACTGATTATCGTTCGCAGCTTGGCGCACGTGTCGGAATTCGCAAACCCGTCGGACGGCTGCTGCTGATTGGCGAACCCGGGTCGCCCGGGTATCGTCCACCGGCAGAGCAGACCTCCACACGGAGGCGCGTAAAAACTGTATGTTCCGAGCGGGTCTTGGGCGTTGACGTGGTCGTCGTCGCCATAGTTGTACTGATTGCCCCCGCCGTCCAGTCCCTCCGGGTCTTCGTTCACGAAGCGCCCCGTCGCCGGATCATACCATCGGTTGCGCGCGTAGTAGAGTTGCGTCGAGTCGCCTTCAAAAAGCAACGCTTTCCACCCAAGCCGCGTCATATCGCCGACAGCACCTGACTGCAGCATCCGATTGCCCCACCGGTCGTACTCTCTGCGCTGCGCCACGCTGGTGCCCGTGGTCACTCCGATGACACTGCCGAGCGCGTCCTGCATGAGGTTGCGGGTGAGCGCGATCGACGTCCGGCCCGTCACGAGCGCAAACGGCGCCGTGCTCCCTTGTTGAGGCGCATACGCATACTCGGAAATTCTGCTCGTGTCGGTACCGTCAAGTTCGACGCTCAGTTCACCAAGGCTCCAGAGATAGTACCGGTCTGGCACTCCCCCACGATCCCGACGTGCCAGCATCCCGAAGGCATTATACGCGTAGCCGATGGTGGCGCCCGTCGCCGCAACCGTGTCGCCTACCAGGCGGTTGTCCGCACTCCAGCCGTATCGGATGTCTGTCGTCGCGCCATATTTTCTTCGAATGTTCCCATCCGAATCGGACTGATAGCTCAAGCCTAACCACCCCGCTGCCATGAGACGATTGCCGATCGCGTAGCTTGCGCTGTCTACCTTCGCCCCCTGACTGGAAGCCGAATCGCGCACCTGAACATTGGAGGCGGGGTCATACGCCAACGAGAGCAACGGCCCTACCTGTGAGGCGCAACGCTCGCCCGTCGAGTCTTGAGTGCAGCTAGTTCCGAAGAGCGTGCTGTCGCTCGACAGCCGTGCTAGTCCGTCATACGAGAAGTCGTGCTGCGCAAACGTGTAGTGATGCCACACCCCGCCCAACAGAAGGGAGTCACGGTCCATCGTTGTCATGCTCGCGATGCGTCCGGCCGAATCCCTGCTGTACGCGCGCCAGATCGCCGAATCGATGACCGGCGTGCTGAAAAAACTTTGAAAGACTTGCCCGTCGGTCGTGTAGAACAGCGTCTCGCTTAATCCGGCACCCCAGCGAACCGTCTGAGTTCGCAACGCGTTGTTGTAGGACACGCTCACCGTATCCGTTCCGAACCGAAGGGTGTCGAGCGCGAGAAGCTTGGTGTCATACGAGAGATGCTGCATGGGAAACACAATGTTCGTCGTACTGCTGATCCCGATGGAGTCGAGCATCAGATTGCTGTTGTGCCCGTAGAAGTAACGAAACCGCTTCCCACTCGCGAAGCGGGTCACAACCGAGTCGACCCAAGATGATGGCGCAACGAATATGGAATCGCGTGACACGCTATTCGCACCGACGAGGACTCGCCGATCACTCGAATAGAATATGCTGTCCGATGAGGTGTTGACGCCGCGCTTGAGGAGTGGTCGGTGGAGCGCGTCATAGGTCAAGTCCACTCGCTGGCCTCGGCGATTCGTCCAGCTTGTCAGCATGCCGTCTCGGTTATAGCGATATGAGGTGAATCGCTGCGCAGTGTCGGCCGGGTCAAATACCGTGTCGACCAACCCTGACGCATCGCTCTGCGTACGGAACACCTGACCTTTTGCATCGCGCATGCGGTCGAGAAACCTTGGATCATAGCTCAGCGTAATCGTGTCGTTCTGGCCGAGGGTGAAGCGTTTCGTCAGCCGATTCATTGGATCATAGGTGTACTGCATGTACGGTTCTCCCGCCTCGCGGGCTCAGCGAATCGCGCCCGTACCTATCAAACACGCCCGTCGTATAACCGCCGTTAGGAAATGTCACCGACGCCAAGTTGCCGGAGCCGGCGTCGTAGTGTTCTTCGTCACATGTCCCAGCGCATCGACGATCATGGTGTCGCGGCCGCGAGAATCCGGATAGTAGGCCACCGTGTCCGAATCTCGGCCCGCATAGCGGATCCGTGTCATGTTGCCGCGCGCATCGAGAAATATTCGCTCGGCAACTTGGCTCGGACCCCACACGCTGTCTGGGGCTCCAAAACCGCTCCCATATCGGAGACTCGTTGAGTCTCGGCCAGTAGGCCGGGCCCAGACGACGAGGCCGTTCTGATATCGTGCGCTGTCGATCCCACCTCCCGTATGCTGAACGGTCGTTGGAAGAATGCCGCTGCGCGTAATCTGCGTTATGCCGCCAAGCGCATCAGTGATCGTCAGCGCCTCCCCCCATCGATCCACGGTGGACCGCGTGACGTGCCCTTCCGGATCGATGACGGTGTCACTGGGCGCACTCGTTGCCACTGGCGTCGCGGGTGACCCCGCGGTGCTCGTCATCGGCACGCCCGCGACCTGCCATGCGGCCAGCGCAAACGCCGGTGACTGCATCGTGGTCGTTCCGCCGCCGGCGTCTACCGGAACGGCGGGTAGTACGAGGGAATCCAGCTTCCACGACGAGTCGCTGCGATAGATAAACCGTGTCGAATCGCCTCGCCTGTCGACCACCGCACTCAGGCGTCGGCGCGCATCGTAACGAAAGTTCGTGCTGATGCTGTCCGGATCTTCAATCGCCTGGAGCGTGGAATCGGACCCGACGGAGATGATCGTTCGTCGGCAGTTGGGGCTGAGCAGCACGTTAGGACAGATGTCGACTATGGAATCAAGCCCATAGGCGTTATACGTGAGGGCGATGCCCTCGTGCAACGTGTCCTCGCTCGGCGCGTCGGAGCAGTGCAGCACGACCGTGCGGTAGGGATCGCTCACGCCGATCAATCGGCCAAGGCTGTCGTACGTGGAGGCAACGGTATCGAGGTTGGCATCCGTCACCGCTATCAGTTGCCCGACGGTATTAAACGCCTCTTTCGTGGAATCCACATACGATCGGGTGTACCCCCCACCCGAGTTGCCAACCAGCGTGCTGAAGTCGCCAGTCGGCGTGACGAAACACGCGGAGCCGCACGACGTGAAGTACACGCCGGAACCGTTGCCATCCGTAATGAGTGCGGAGCTGTCGCTCTGGATGTACAGCCGTTCCAGGCCCGCCACGGTCCACCCGCGGGCGATCGGCGACGTCCGCTCGTTGATCACCATCAACTTGCTGCTACTGTCGATCTGCTGCGCATTGAACGTCGAATACTGCGCCGTGACGATGACCTGAAACGGATACATGCCCGTGCCGCCGGAGAGATAGCTCGCGTCGAATTGGCCGGCGAGTCGCATCGGTGAGCTACTGGCCGAGAAGTGAAGGGTCTGCTCTCCATTCACGAACGTGACGAGCGAGCCGTTCACCCTCGCCTGGAGCCAGTACTGCTGCGGGGTCGGCCCGGTTGCGGGCGAAACGTCGGCGTACACGAACGGCCGAACGGCGACACGGTCTCCCTGATACAAGAGCGTCACGTTGCGAGGCGCGTCCAGCGAAAAACTCGGGACCGTGCTTTGCGCGTACGACGCGGCGAAACACGAGGCCTCACACAAACTCACATCTTGGTCGTCGTTGTTGTTGAACGCCGTGCTCACGGTAAAGTACTGCACCGTGACGTTGATCTGCGCGGACAGCCCCCACCCCGGGACGGTACCGTTGACGACACCGCTCACGCCGCTGCTGCTCGTCGTGTACGTAACCGTGAAGTTTGCGTACCCACCGAGCTTCGTAACGGTGATGCTGGAGGGTGACGCGGAGCACGAACTGATCGCGCCCGAAATGCTACAACCGGTCGAGGCGACGACATCTCGAACGCCGTTGTTTTGGACCGTGTATACCCGGTACGCTTGGGTCGAAGGCGCGACGGTTGCGAACGATGTGCATGGCGTGATCGTCATGTTGGAGCCGCTGCAACCCGTTAGCACCTTACGGCTCGCGCGGCGCGGCGTTGGCGCCACGCGTCGTACTGCGCCTGCCATGCGGCCTTGAACCGCAGAATCGAACTCTCGCTCAACGGCGCCGCCTCGCCTAACAGCCCGCGCAACGCCAACTCGAAATCGCCGAGCGCCAACCCGTGCAGATAGAGCTCCGGCAACCGGCCCGACACGGCCTCCGTCCGCCGCTTGAACAGCGGCAACACGCGACTCACAAAGCGCTCCTCCAGGTCGCGGACCCGGGGCCGCTGGAGGGTGATCGTCCCATTCATCAGCGCGAGCTGCCGCGGTTTCCCATGGCCATTCCGAAACCCCGGGGGCGTGGCGTCGTGGCGGCGCTCACTCTTCGCGCGCCCCAACGGCGCCTCCACTTCCTCTTCCAACGGGCGCTGGACGAACCGCTGAATCTCCCCCCGCTCGTACTGCTCCAACGTCTCCCATAGTGGGCCGGCGTCTCTTGACTCCGACGTCGTTTTCGTGATCTTCTGCATTGGGCGGTGGCTCCTTCTCGTTGCCGGGATTCTCCCGGCGGGTGATTGCTTTCACCCGAGAAGGTGTCACCGCCTTCCTGCTATTTCCACACTTTTCGAAACTACCTCGGAGTGATAGGCATGCCGGTATCGCGCGCAGGGCGCGAAGCGTTCATATTCTTGAGAACGACGCGTCCCATCGAGTCGACGTCGAAAAAGCGAGAGCCCATGATTCCGGCACCTTGAGCGTGGATGTAATAGCAGCCAGGTGTCAGACTCTCGGCCGTCCTATACGTCGACCACCCAGCGGGGGTCTCGCCATAGGTGAAGTCGGCGACGGAATTGTGCCTAGCCGTATTGATCTGCCAGATCGGCGGTCCGGGATTGCTCGCGCAACGGTGCACCCACACCATACGCAACTCATCGACTGGTCGACCATGAGTCCCGCGTTGGGCGATGGTAAAGTCTAGTCGCGAAGGTGTGGCGTCAGTTGCCAACGAAACGTCGACTAACTGATCACAGGCCCCCACTCCCAGCAAAACGATTAGTGCCAGGCACACGACGACACGCCGCTTCATCGTTGCCCCAGCGGCGCAGGTACAGTCGCAATTGATATGGTATTCAAAGGAGCTGGCACGCCCGTGCACGCTCTGTTGGCTACGCACATTGAAAATAGTACCGCTTGCTGTTCCGGATTATCGAAAGGAAAATCGTTGCCTGACAGATTCGACGGGAGATCATAGACGCTCGTTATGTCGAGTGAATATAGCCCCTGGTCAATCCCTTCATTAAAAAACATCCCAAGAGGATCAGCACTCCACTGCAACTGGTGAAAGGAGCTATTTTCTAAAAGTGTGGAAATGAGCGAAAGGCGGTGACACCTTCTCGGGTGAGACCATCACCCGCCGGGAAAATCCCGGCCACGAAAAGGAGCCACCGCCAATGCAGAAGATGATGCAAGAGCCGGCCGCGTCAAGCGCGACGTGGGACACGTTGGAATCGTTCGCCCGGACCCATGTCCAGGAATTCATTCAGCGGCTGTTGGAGGATGAGGTGACCGAGCGGTTGGGCCGGGAGAAGTCGGCGCGCCGGAGCGCGGTGGACCCGCCAGCCGGTGCGCGCAATGGCCGCGGGAAGCCGCGCCAGCTCGCGTTAATGCATGGGACGATCACGGTGCGACGGCCGCGGGTGCGCGATCTCGAGGAGCGCTTTGTCAGTCGCCTGCTGCCGCTCTTTCAGCGGCGCACGCCCGAAGTGAGCGCGCTCTTGCCGGAGCTGTATTTGCACGGACTGGCGCTCGGCGATTTCGAACTCGCGCTGCGCGGGCTTTTGGGCGACGCGGCGCCGCTGAGTGCGAGTTCGCTCGTGCGGTTGAAAGCGGCGTGGCAGGCGCAATATGCCGCGTGGCAGCAGCGCGATCTGAGCGACATCACGCTGGTCTATCTGTGGGCCGATGGCGTGTACGTGAAAGCCGGGCTCGAGGACAGCAAGGCCGCGCTCCTGGTCCGGATCGGCGCGGATGCCGAGGGGCGGAAGCATGTGCGCGCGGTCACGAGTGGCGAGCGCGAATCGGCCGCGAGTTGGACGGCGATGCTCCGCGAGTTGAAAGCGCGCGGGCTGGGCGCGCCGAAACTCACGATTGCCGACGGCCATCTCGGGATCTGGGGCGCGCTGGCGGCGATCTACCCGACGAGTGCCGAGCAGCGGTGCTGGAATCACAAGATGCGGAACGTGCTCGATTCGGTGCCGCGCAAACGGCAGGCGGAAGTCACCGTGCAGCTCCAGCAGATCGCGAACGCCGAGACCCTGCGCCAGGCGACCAAGCTGCGCGACACGTTGGCGCGCACGTACTGCCGCGTGTTTCCCAAAGCGGTCGCCTGCCTCGAGCGCGACTGGGACCGCTTGGTCGCGTACTACGCGTTTCCCCAAGAACACTGGAAGCATCTCCGCACGACGAACGTCATTGAATCCCCGTTCGCGGCAGTGCGCCTCCGCACGTCGGCCGCGAAGCGCTTCAAGAAAGTCGACAACGCGACGACGCTCATCTGGAAAACTCTGCTCGTCGTCGAACAACATTTTCGGAAACTGAACGCCCCGCACCTTTGTACCGCGGTGTACGATGGCGCCGTATTTCACGACGGCATCTGCACCGTCACCCCAACCCGAACACGGCGCGCCGCCTGACGCCATTTACACACTTCTTGACAAGAGCTCGGTGAAAGAATTCGTGATCAAAGAGGGGATAGTTCCAGCTTTCATCAGGGAAGTAGATAGTGCCCCACGGAGCCGAAAAGGCCCTTCCTGTTTCCACTACGCTCTGTTCCACTAGCTGGTCGAGAAAGGTACCCGCGCCACTGTTCCGCCTCAGTTGAAATGTGACTCCTACCGGCCCCACATCATGCAGTGGGACCACGGAGGAGTCGATGAGTCGAGAGCCTGGACGGAACGGAGCGCATCGGCGGTCGTTCACGCCAGAGGAGAAGGCGACGATCCTGCGGCGGCATCTGGTGTACAAGATCCCGGTGTCGGACCTCTGCGATGCGTACCACATCCAACCCACGCTGTTCTATCTCTGGCAGTGGCAAGCGCTGGAGCACCTGAGAGCCGCCTTGCAGGATGGGCGGACGCGCCGGGGCGAGTCGCAGACCGCCGCGACGGATCGCGCGCGGGTCGCCGCGCTCGAAGCCAAGCTGGCGAAGAAGGACGCCGTCATCGCCGAGGTCTCCGAGGAATATCTCGCCTTGAAAAAAAGCTTGGGGAGAGCTGAGACAGCGATGGGTACCGCCCGATCTCCGCGATACGGTCATCGATTTCGCCCGGACGTTCAGCACCCGCACCGAGCTCCCGATGCGCTGGGTGCTCGGCCACTTGGGCGTGCAGCCGACCCAGTTCTATCGCTGGACGGCGCGGTACGGGCGCGTGAACACCCACAACGGCCAGATGCCACGCGATCACTGGCTCACGCCCGCGGAGCGCCAGGCGATGCTCGACTACTACGACACGCACGCGCCGGAAGGCTATCGCTGCCTGACGTTCATAATGCTCGACGCCGATGTGGTCGCGGTGAGCCCGGCGACGGTCTATCGGGTGTTGCGCGCCGCGGGCGTGCTCGATCGCTGGAACCACCGCCCCTCGCGCAAGGGCACCGGCTTCGTGCAGCCGCTCCGCGCGCACGAGCACTGGCATGTGGACATAACGTACGTGAATCTCGCCGGCACGTTTGACTACCTCTACTCCCTGCTCGACGGGGCCACGCGTTTCCTCATCCACTGGGAACTCCGCGAGCGCATGACCACCGCCGACGTGGAGACCGTCATCCAACGCGCGCGCGAACGCTATCCCGACGACCACCCGCGGATCATCTCGGACAACGGGCCGCAATGCATCGCGAAAGACTTCAAGGAATTCATTCGGCTGGCGGGGATGACGCACGTCCGCACGTCGCCCTACTACCCCCAGTCGAACGGCAAACTCGAACGCTGGCACCAGACGCTCAAGGTCACTACGATTCGCCCGAAGGCGCCCGACTCGCTCGACGCGGCACGGCGCATGGTGGCCGCGTTTGTCGAGTATTACAATCATCAGCGGCTCCACAGCGCCATCGGCTTCGTCACGCCAGCCGACCTGCTTGCCGGCCGGGCCGAGGCGATCTGGGCGGCCCGCGATCAGAAGCTCGAAGCCGCCCGCGCGCGGCGCCGGCAGCAGTGGACGGACAGCCTAACCGAGGAAGGACCAGCACGTCCCGATGTGCATTGAACACGTACCCCACGAGTCACATTCCCGCTGAACCGGGACAAATCGATCAGTTCATTATTCAAGCCCTCGCTCAACGAACTCTGATGACGTCCGGTGGTTGGGGTGTAGGTGTACGTTCCCGGCAACCCGAACGAATAGGCGCGGTCCGTCGCTGAGGAATCTCTGTCGCAATAGCGGCTGCTTCACGCGTCGCGCACCGATGTGAGTTGCACGCTAACGCCGGATGTGTGATCACGCGTATCCAGGCGTTTGCGAGCAGAACCGAGTCCCTCATTCACAGCCCTATCGTACAGTAATCTTACGTCTTCGGACACGAGGCTATTGGAGGCAAGCGTGTGCTTGGCTTGACGGAACTCAGCCCCTCCGCGGATAAGGACCTCGATCTCCGGATCACACTCGTCCAAGCCAACTTTATAGTCCATCGGGAACATCAACTGATCACGCTCGAAATCTTGGTGCAGTTGCTTCCGAGTTAGGCAAACCACCCCTTGTTCATCCGTTAGGCCAAGCAAATTGCCGTAGTAGTACTGAGCCTCATAAAACGTTCTCACAGAAACGAGAGCACCGGCAACTGGCGCACCGTTCTGATCGACAATCCGAATCTCCAGCGACGGTGGCATGCTAAACATGCTCCCTCTCATGGCCTAAGGGGCACGGGCGGGTTGGGTGCCCGGATCGGTAATGACGTTGCAGCTTGCGTTGCACCGGGCGCAACTGTTCCCGTCGGCGGCACACTGTTCTGAACATTGCAAAGGGGAAACTGGCACATGTGTGTGGGTGGCTGCTTAAGCTTATACGTCTCCATTGCTTCCTGTGCCGATGCCGTAGGAGCGTCGGTGGTGTAGTGGATTACTCGGGGCTCATTCTGAGCATTGGTCGCGGGAATGGTTCCGTCTCTCTCCACCGCTGCGGCTTCCTCCGCGCCCATATAGCGTGTGCCGACTGTTTCCGCGTCAACCGCTGCAGCAGCTCCGCCTGGAAACGCGCGGGCTGTCGGAAGGGCCATGACGAGTCCCGCGGTGAGCTCGCCCAAGGCAAATCCGCGAACAGAACTGATGCCAGATGGGATTACCGCAGAACCACTCTCCAGGCCTAAGGTTCGTAGGTAGTAGTGATATCCTGCATTCGCGCTGCTCGAAAAATCGCAGAGCCATTTCGGAACACACAACCCGAACGGATCGGAGTAGTTGATCGGGTCCCCGCTGGCGAACCCGTAGGCGTTGAGCCCTCCCGCGAGGCCCAAGGGGTCTTCCTGGGTGAACCGCCCAGCGACCGGATCGTAGTACCGGTTCCGCATATATTGCGTGCCGGCATCGGTCGTCGCCAGCGTGGTCAGCGAGCCGAACCAACTCGGGGCCTCCCCGGGCGCGATGTAGCGACGGTACGCCGCGGCGTTTCGCGCGGGCCACACGATGGTTGCCGTTTGGCCGTGGTAGAGGTACGTCGCGCTCGAGTTCGAGAACAACCCTCCGTCGTCCGGCTCGCCCCTCCAGTTGTACATGGGATAGACCACCAGGTCGGGGAACGCCACGCTGTCGATCCCAAACACCAGACGGGTGATGGCCACCGGCTGATCCATCCCCCCCGCGTGAATGTATTCCGCCCGGCCGTACCACGGCTCGTAAAGGTGGCTGCCGCTCCCCCCACATTGCGGTGGAACACAGGTGCACGTACAGCTCTCCCCGTACCACGCCGTGTCGACTTCGAGAGAGTCTCCCAGCACCGCATCGTTGCCCGGATAGTGGATCTCCCACAGGACTTGGCTGCCGTCCCACACGAAGCGCGTGATGGTGCCGTCCGCCACGCCGGACGAATCGCGGCGTGAGCGGACAAGTATTCGCCGGCCAAGCGCATCGTACCGCGTTTCCTCGAACGTGCCCCACGCCTGGGAGTACGTGCATTGCGGCACGCGCCGCCGCCACTATCTCAACCTCGTCGCCGCACTCGATGACGCGAACGGAGCGGCCGAGGTCTTCCGCGAGCTCGCGCCGCACGCGCGCATCGAGCGACCACAGCACCACCGTTCTCATGGCCGCCACCCGCGCCGGCGCGCCGCGCGCGACGATGGCGACCGTCTGCAGCGGCGATGGATTGGGCGAGCCCGGACAGACATGCGGCGACAGCGACGGCAGGCGGCGGACGAGCGGAGACGGGGCGCGCCACTCATCGGACACGACCGAGGAGTGGCATGCGGGATCTGGTGTGTCACGACCACCGACCGTCGGCGAACCACCGGCGGTCGACAGCGCGCTACGTTAGGCGGGTCTGATGCGGCCGGAAGGAGTGCGAGGGTATCTAACTAACGAACGCGCCGGACCAACAGGCACCTGTCTACTGGTAGCCGAAACGTCCGGCCGCCGCAAGGAGCCACTGGCGAGGGATGGAGCCAAGTCAAATTCCTGCTTCAATGCAGAGCACGCTTAGACTAACGCAGGTCCCTGGCGATGAACCGACGGCCTGGAGTTCTGGAGCGTGAGCGACCGTGAGTCGATCGCTGGATCGATAAGAATCCGGCATCGCTGTTCGCGCTGCTCTGCGGATCGCGTGACGGATTTCTGTCGCGCACTGCGCGGCGCCAGGCCGCCGTCATGGCCGCGCGTGACGCGTGCGCCGGCTCAGTTGCAGATACGTCGGTGCATTTCGACGGGAGGCTCGCTCGACCAAACACACCCGGTAGCCGGCCGACCCTGTTGTTTCTCGGGCCTTGCGCTCCGAACACTCGGTCAGAGACGGCCCCGATCGGCCAGCCGAAGGCTCCCATTCTGCTGGCGAGGTCAGTCCTTCTCCCACGTTTCTCCCACACCTGCTGCTCACACTCCGACACGGGCGAGCTAAGTCGTTGTCAATTCAGAGGCGCGGGCCGGAATCGAACCGGCGAATAGCGGT
Organism: Gemmatimonadaceae bacterium; assembly: GCA_025450035.1. GTDB lineage: Bacteria > Gemmatimonadota > Gemmatimonadetes > Gemmatimonadales > Gemmatimonadaceae > JADGGM01. The sequence goes on along the minus strand of JANWIF010000035.1, from coordinate 36,458 downwards.
TTTGCAGTTCCCTCTTCAGCGGCTCTTCGCCCAAGAACAGTGCCAGCGCAGCTCGCCACGTTTCCAGCGCGCAACCCGGTACAAAATCTGATACAAAAACTGCTGCAAACATTCCGAAAACATGGTCCGGACACCTCATGCGCCGTCACGAAAAACCAAAGCCAGCCGTACCAGCGCGCGGGCCGTAACTACATACGCACCAACCTTCTATACTTGATCCGGTGCGGCTGATCCGCGTCCGCCCCCTTCCTCCGCTTCAGATCCTCGATGTACTCCGCGTAGTTCCCCTCGTGCCACACCACCTCGCTGTTCCCCTCGAACGCCAACACGTGCGTCGCAATACGATCCAGAAACCACCGGTCGTGCGTGATCACCACCGCGCACCCCGCGAACTGGACTAACGCATCCTCAAGCGCCCGCAGCGTATCGACATCCAGATCGTTGGTCGGCTCATCGAGCAGCAGCAAGTTCCCACCGCTCTTGAGCAGCTTCGACAAGTGCAGCCGGTTCCGCTCCCCGCCGGAAAGATCCTTCACCAGCTTCTGTTGGTCCGGCCCCCGAAACCCGAAGCTCGACAGATATGCCCGCGCGTTGAGCTCCCGCTTGCCAACCGCGATGGTGTCCCGCCCCTGGCTCACTTCCTCGTACACGGTGCGCGCGCCGTCCAACGTGCGCGACTGATCGACATACGCGATACTGACGGTGTCCCCCACCGTGAGCGCGCCGGCATCGGGCCGCTCCTCCCCGATGATCATCCGGAACAACGTCGTCTTGCCCGCCCCGTTAGGCCCGATCACACCCACGATCCCGCCGCGCGGCAGACTGAACGACAGGCCGTCGAACAGCAGCGTGTCGCCGAACGCTTTGCGCAGATCCTTCGCGATCACGACATCGTTGCCTAACCGGGGCGGCGGCGGGATGACGATCTCGCTCTGCAGCACGCGCTCGCCGGTGTCGCCGGCCACGAGCTCCTCGTACCGCGTGATGCGCGCCTTGCTCTTCGCCTGCCGCGCCCGCGGCGCCAACCGCACCCACTCGAGCTCGCGCTCCAACGTCCGCTGCCGCGCACTGGCCTGCTTCTCCTCCTGCGCCAACCGCGTCCGCTTCTGGTCCAACCACGACGAATAGTTCCCCTCCCAAGGAATCCCCCGCCCGCGGTCGAGCTCGAGAATCCACTTGGCCACGTTGTCCAGGAAATAGCGGTCGTGCGTCACGGCCACCACGGTGCCGGGAAATTCGGCGAGATGCCGCTCGAGCCAGGCGACGCTCTCGGCATCGAGATGGTTGGTCGGCTCGTCGAGCAGCAGCATGTCCGGCTGCTCGAGCAACACCCGGCACAACGCCACGCGCCGACGCTCGCCACCGGACAACGTGTCCACGCTCGCGTCGCCGGGCGGGAGGCGCAACGCGTCCATGGCCACCTCGATCTTGTGATCGAGATTCCACGCATCGCTCGCATCGATGCGCTCCTGCACCCGCGCTTGCTCGTCCAACAACTTCTGCATCGCGTCGTCCGACATCGGCTCGGCGAATTTCAACGCGATCGCCTCGAACCGCTGCAGGAGCTCGCGCGTCTCCTTCACCGCCCCCTCCACGTTCCCCTTGACATCCTTGCTCGCGTCGAGCTGCGGCTCTTGCGACAGGTACGCAACACGCGTCCCCGCCGCCGCCCACGCCTCACCCTGAAAGTCGTGATCGACCCCCGCCATGATCCGCAACACCGACGACTTCCCGGCCCCGTTAGCCCCGAGCACGCCGATCTTCGCCCCCGGATAGAACGACAACCAGATGCCATCGAGGATGACCCGCGATGGCGGCACCACCTTGCGCAGGTCCTTCATGACGTAAATGAACTGGGGAGCCATGGGTACTCGGAAAATGGGAACGGTAATGTAACCTATCGGAACGGGAACACCGGGACCGGGGACTCGGCACGTGTCGCGAAGCAGACGGTAGATTGTGCGTATCGACACGCGTCGATATGTCCCGAGTCCCGAGCCCCTTATCCCTTGTCCTCCGCCCCCATGCCGAATCCGCTTCTCGCCCTCCACCACCGTCCCACGCCGCTCATTCTGCCCAACGCGTGGGACGTCGCCAGTGCGCTCATCATCCAGGACGCCGGGTTCGAGGCCATCGCGACCACGAGCGCCGGCGTGGCGTGGTCGCTCGGGTACCCGGATGGCGAACAGATCTCGCGTGACGAGATGCTGGCCGCGGTCGCACGCATCGTGCGCGCGGTCAAACTGCCGGTCACGGCCGACCTCGAGGCGGCCTACGGGCAGCGACCCGACGACGCGGCCGAAACGGCTCGCGACGCGGTGAAGGCCGGTGCACTGGGCTTCAACTTCGAAGACACGAGCGACGACCCGGACCATCCGCTACTCCCCATCCCGGCCCAGGTCGAACGCCTCCGGGCCGCCCGCGCGGCGGCTGATGCGTTAGGCGTGCACCTGGTGATCAATGCCCGCACCGATGTCTACCTCGCCGCCGTTGGCGCGCCGGATACCCGGTTCGCCGAGACGATCCGCCGCCTAACGGCGTACCGGGATGCCGGCGCCGACTGCCTGTTCGCGCCCGGCGTCGCCGACCGCGACACGATCGCCGCCCTGGTGCGCGAGGTCGCCGCCCCGCTCAACGTCCTCGCCACGCCGGCCACCCCCGCCGTCGCCGAGCTGGCCCAACTGGGCGTGGCCCGCATCAGCATTGGCGGCGGCGTCATGCGCGCCGCACTCGGCGTCACCCGCCGGCGCCTTGCCGACCTGACGCGCGACGGCCGGTTCGATAGGCTGCTGGAAGGAGCAATATCCCATGGAGACATGCAAGAACTAGAGAAGAGGGAAGGCGGACACAGCAAGAGGAACTAGGCGGCCCTCTTCAGACCGCGGCGCAAGCTGTATCCTTAGGGAAAGCCTTCATCACCTGCCGCGCCCTTGGGCGATCGGCGGCATCACAGCATCGAAGGAGTTCGTCATGCGCCTCAGCCTCATTGGATTCGGCATCCTCCTGCTCGCCCCGCTGAGCGCCGCGGTCGCCGCCGCGCAAAGTGGCGGCTTCATCTACGCGCCCGGCACACAGCACTACCGGCTCGTGACCGACGTGCACCGCGCACAGATACAGGGAGGCGGACGCGCACCGTTCGAGTTCGACGTCAAGACCACACAGCTCGTCACCGTGCACATCACTCCCAGGGCGCGCGATACGTTAGCACTCGAGCTCACCCTCGATTCGGTGGCCGTGTCCACCGAATTCAACGCGCCGCAACCCGACGTCAAGCTCTTGTTCGGCGCCAAACTCGACGGGCTCATCTCGCCGCAGGGAAAGGTCTACTCGTTCAACCCGCCCGCCGGCAACACCGATCCGCAAATCGAAGCGCTCTATGGAGCGTTCGAGAGATTCCTGGTGTCGTTCCCGCAGAAACCCATCACCGTGGGCACCAGTTGGGCAGATACCACGCTCGAACACGTGAACAAGGACGGGTTCAACGTCACCGCTCGCGCGGTGACTCTCACGCGCGTCGCCGGCGACACCACGGTCAACGGCCAGCACGTGTGGCGTGTGGTGCGGCACTCGGACATCGTGCAGAGTGGAGAGCACTCCCAGGAAGGCGGCGAGCCGCTGCAACTGCTGGGACAAGGCACGGTGAACGCGGTGCACTTGCTCACCCACGACGGCGTCTATCTCAGCTCGCAGTCCATGCAGCGCATCGACATTACGATGAAGAACTCGCTGTCGGAAACGGCGCCGATTCAACAGACCATCAAGTCCACCGTGGAGCGCCTGCCCAACGGGGCGTAAGATGAGCAATGGAGCGCCGCGCTGCCGTTTCTCGGATGCCGCGCGGCGCGAGAGCCGCTACCGATGCGCGTACACGCGCGTCGAACCATCGTGCTGATACGCGATCACGTCGTACGGTAGCGCGTGGCCGCCCTCCATGCCTGGCGACCCGACCACCATGCCCGGCACAGCAAGTCCCGCCACCTTCGCATGATCGTGTAGCATCTGCTGGATGACGTCCGCCGGCACATGCCCCTCGATCACATAGGCACCGAGCGTACCGGTGTGACACGAGCGCAGTGCCTTGGGTACGCCGAACGTGTCCTTCACCTCGGCCATGCCCGCCGTGTCGCGCGTGGTGACCGTGAACCCGTGCGCGCGCAGGTGGCCCACCCACTTCGCGCAACAATCGCACGACGGATCCTTGTACACAGTGATCGCCACCGGCGCAGCGGCAAACGCGGGGACGGCGCCCGCGACGAGTGCCACCGCCGTACCGCCCAGCGTTACACCAAGCCATTGCCTGCGCGTTAGCACGAAAGCCTCATAGAGAAAGTGACGATCGGAGCGTGCGAATCGCCCATACGAACGACATCAGTTCTGCGATTCCACCACGACCGCAGTCCCGTAGCACAGCACTTCGGTCACGCCTCTCATGATCTCGGTCGCGTCGTACCGAATGGCAATCACCGCATTCGCGCCGATGTCCGTGGCGTGCGTGAGCATGAGCTGAAACGACTCTTCGCGCGTTCGTTCGCACAAGCTGGTAAACAACGAGATGTTTCCTCCTGCCAGCGTCTGCAGCGCCGCCCCTACCTGCCCGAAGATGGATCGCGAGCGCACGATGATGCCCCGCACGATCCCGAGCGTACGCACCACGCGGTAGCCATCGATGGAGTTGGCGGTGGTGGTCATGGAATGGACAAGTGGCATCGCACGCTCCCGATCGAGGGCGGAATTCAGGTTGTCGCTGCGTGACAGATAAAGGGCGGCCCGCGCGCCCAACGCACGCAGCCCCCCCTGACCCTACATCCGAACTCGCCACCGCGCAATCACGGCCCGCCGAGCACTACCGCGGCCCGCCGTTGGATCGCACTCCCAATCCATCAACCAGCTCCTGCAATCGCATCGCGCCCTTGTGCAGCGTAGCCGCGGTTGCGCTCATTTGCTCGCAGGCAGCGCTCTGCTCCTCGCTCGACGCCGTGACTTCTTCGGCCGCGGATGCGTGCGACTCAGCCACCTTCGCAATGGACGCGATGCCGCTCGCCGCCTGCTCGACCGCACGCAGGTTCTCTTCTGCCGCAATGCCTACGCCCGACGCCGCCGTGCGCGTTCGATCCGATGCCGACGCGATCGACGCCAGCGTCTCGTCCAACCCACGCGCCGCGCGCTCGATCTCGGCCACGTGGGTCACGCCTTCCTGCATCGCGGAAGAGGTTCGCGCCATGCGTTCGGTGATCGATCGCGTCATCTCCACTACGGTGCCCGACGCGGAACGCGTCTGCTCGGCAAGCTTGCGCACTTCGGCCGCAACCACCGCGAAGCCGCGTCCGGCATCTCCCGCACGCGCTGCCTCGATCGCCGCATTCAGCGCGAGCAGATTCGTCTGGTCAGCGATGCCGCGCACCGTGTCCACGAACGTCGTGATCGTTTCCGTCGTGTCGTTGAGCGCGCCGACCTCGGTGGCCGCCGACTCTACCGTCGTCTTGATCTGCAGCAGCAGCGCCAGCGCTCGTTCCAACTCCGGTCGTTTTGCCGACGATGACTCGGCGATGTCGTGCGCCAGGCCCGTCACGTCGTGCACCCCGTTGCGCACCGTGTCCGCGCGCTGCCGGATCACCTGCAGTGCGCCGTCGATGTCCCGCAGCTGCTGCACCTGATTCGAGGCGCCCGATGTGACATCCGACATGGCCGCCGCCACCTGGCTCGCCGCATCCGAGATCTGCGTGGACGCTTCGGCCAGCTCCGTCGCCGAACCGGCCACTTGCTGCGCCGTAGCCGACGTGACGGAGACCACGTTGGACAACGAACTGCCGGCGTGGTTCATCGCGTCGGCCAGGCGCTGGAACTCCTCGGGCATCACCTCGTTGGTTCGCGCCGACAGGTCGCCCGCACTGAGCTGCTTCGCGTGGCCCACCAGCGCGCGCAGCGGCCGATCGATCGACCGGACCGTGCGCACCATGACGGTCGCCGCAACGCCTAACGTGACGATCACCATCACGAGCAGCATCAGCGAGCGCCGGTCGGTATCGTCTTTCAGTTGCGTGGACGCGATGACGAGCTTGTTCGCCTTGAGCCGGCCGAGCCGGTCGATCTGGCTGAGCAGTGTGTCCACCACGGGGCGCACGGCCGCGGCTTGTGCTTGGGCGGCGGGCCCACGGCCCAGATCCATCAGGCGGTGGGCAAGGTCGTAGCGCACTTCGACGTCGGACAGCCGCGCGTCGATGTCGGCGATCAGGCCGATCTCTTCCGCGGATTGCCGCGGCAGCGCGTTCATGGCGCGCTGCACGCCGTGCGCGTCCCACCCGTAGCGACGGAATGCGAACTCGCTCGCCGAGTCGTGCGCGGCCAGGTAGCCGTTCGCGGCGGCCAGATTGCGCGCGATGTCTGCCGAGAGCTCCGCAGCCAACCGGTTCTCGCGCTGAATGTCCTCGAGCACCCGGTCCACGGTGGCCGCCGTGGCGTGCAAGGAGGCACGGGCCAGCAGCCCGGCGCCCACGAGCAGCAACACCAGCACGCCGAAGCCGATGACCAACCGGCTGCGAATCGTCGTTAGGCGACGGACGGGTAAGAACGCGGCGCCGGTGGTCATCGCGCGTCCCCCGGTTCGCCCGCCGTGAGCTCGAAGGTCCCCCGGTGCACGCGGGTCATCCGATACGTCGAGCCTTCGGGATCGCCGTCCGGCCGAAAACGCAGCACCCCGGTGACGCCGTGGTACGCCGTGGCCGCCGTCAGGCTTGCCAGGTAGGCGCGAACGGCCGTGCGGTCGGGGCCCTCCTGCTGAATGGCCCGCCCCAGCAGGCGCGCCGCATCATAGCCTAACGCAGCGTAGGCGTCCGGCTTGACATGATAGCGCGAACGGAAGTCGGCGACAAAGCGCTGCACTTCGGGCCGCGGATCCTGTACCGTGAAAACGGTGCCGACATACGCGCCTTCCGACAACGCCGTGTCGGACACGATCCCCGTCCACCCGTCGCCGCCTACGAAGTCGACGGCCAAGTTCTCACGTCGCGCCTCGCGAAGGATCGTCAGCCCCGAATTCTGGACGCCCACCACGAAGACGAGATCCGGCAACCGCGTCTTATAGTACGCGATGTACGGCTCGGCGTCGGTGATGTTCGCCGAGATCGGATCGATGCTCACGATCTGGCCGGGAAAACTGCGCTGGAACGACTCGGCCAATCCGCGCCCGTAAGAATCGTTCTCGTACAGGATGGCGGCGCGCTTGCGGCCCAACGCCGCTGCAAAGTGCGCGATCGTGATCCCGTTGCTCGAGTCGCTCGGCACCACGCGGAATACCCACGGCGAGATGCCCGTGAGGTCCGGCGACGTGGCCGAGGTCGCGATGGCCGGCAGGTGCCCGGTGTCGTAGACCTTCGCTGCCGCCACCATCGCGCCCGACGTGACGTGCCCAACGACGCCGACGACCGCGGGATTGGAGACGAACTCCTGGGCGATCGTCGCCGCCTTGGCGCCGTCGCTGGCATCATCGCGCTCCAGGACTTCGAGCCGCTGGCCGCGTACGCCGCCGGAGTCGTTGATCTCGGCGACGGCCATCTCGATACCCTTTCTGTTCATGTCGCCGAACGGCTGCGACAGCGGGCCGGCGGCGCCGATGACGATCGCGTGAGATTTGCCGCCGCACGCGCCCACGAGGGCGCACACCAGCGGGACGAGAAGGAGTCGCGCGGTCACGGAACGAAATGGCGGGGAAGCAAGGGCGATGTGGTACCGCGTGGCTTGGCGGCGCGGCGGGAACGTGAGAGCAATCTCACGAATGGGCGGACTGTCAGCTTACATCGTACATCCGAGACGAAGAGCTGACCGACCCTGTAACACCTCGCGCCACGTTTCTGCGACTCACTACTTTGGCCTTCAGGTCCCTCGTGCCTCTTTCTATCCGTGGGCGCCCGCCACCTCGCTCGCCACCAACACCACGCTACCGCCAAGATCGACGTCGCCACCGGCGGTCTCCCCCAGATCCCCGCCGTGGTACGCGCGCTCTCCGTGCTCGGCAATATCGATCCCCCCCCCCGTGATCTCCACGCCCAACGGAACACGAAGCGAGGCGACGGCGCGCAGCGCGCCGAGGATGAGCGCTGTGCCGGCGCCGGCGATCACGATCGCCGCGCTCACCGCCAACAGCTGGATGCCAAGTTGGGCGGGGTTTCCCGCCAGTAGTCCGTCACCACCGCCCGGATTCACCGCCCTGGTCGCGAACACGCCCGTCAGCAGTGCGCCGGCGATTCCCGCCACGCCGTGACAGGCGAACACGTCGAGCGCATCATCTATTCTGGTGCGCGCGCGAAGTTGAATGGCCGCGTAGCTCGCGCCGGCGCCGAGGGCGCCGATGGCAAGCGCGGCGACGGGCGTCACGAACCCGGCCGCGGGAGTGATGGCGACCAGCCCCACCACCACGCCGGTCGCGGCGCCCACGGCGGTCGATCGACCCGTGCGACCGAGGTCGAGCAGCATCCACGTGGTGAGTGCGGCGGCGGCAGCGGTGTTGGTGGTCACGAACGCGTTCGCGGCCACGCCAGATGCGGCGAGGGCCGAGCCGGCATTGAACCCAAACCAGCCGAACCACAGGAGGCCCGCACCCAGCAGCGTGGCCGGCACGTTGTGCGGCACCAGCGCCGCACGGCCAACGTCGCGCCGTTTCCCAAGCATGATCGCCGCCACCAGGGCCGACGTGCCCGCGCTCACGTGGACGACTGTTCCGCCGGCGAAGTCGAGCGCGCCTAACGTGTGAAGCCAACCGCCGTCGCCCCACACCCAGTGGGCCAGCGGATCGTAGACCAACGTCGTCCAACACAACGCGAAGGCCAGGTACATGCGGAACCGCATGCGCTCCACCACCGCGCCGGAGATGAGCGCCACGGTGATCGCGGCGAACATCGATTGAAACGCCGCGAAGGCGAGGTGCGGAATGGTGGGCCCATAGCTTGGGTTGGCGTCCAGGCCAACGTGCGCGAAGCCTGCCCACGAGAGGCCGCCGATGTACGGTGCGAGCGGCGAGAAGGCGAGCGAGTAGCCACACACCACCCACTGCACACTCACGATGCCGAGCGCTGCTATCGTCATCATGAGCGTGTTGAGCGAACTCGAGCTCCGCACCAGGCCGCCGTAGAAAAAGGCGAGCCCGGGAAGCATGAGCATGACGAGCGCGGCGGACACGAGTACCCACGCCGTGTCGCCCGCGGAAATGACCGACGCGCTCATGGGACCGAGGTGAGGGTCGCCCGCGCTTTGCGTTGGACTTCATTGGCCGTCACCGGCGTGAGCGCCGCGTTGTCGCGCTCACCCGTTCGGATGCGCACGACGGAGTCCAGGGGTTGGACGAAGATTTTTCCGTCGCCTACGTCTCCCGTGCGCGCGCCCGAGAGGATCGCGTTGATGGTCGGCTCGACGAACGGTTCCGAGCACGCCATCTCGATTTTCACTTTGTCGCGAAACTCAAGGACGACCGACGAGCCGCGGTAGTGCTCGACGAGCTCCCGTTCACCGCCGTGTCCGCTGACGCGGCTGATGGTGATGCCGGTAACGCCGGCCCGGAACAGCGCTTCCTTCACGGCAGCCAGCCGTTCCGGGCGAATGATGCAGGTAATGAGCTTCATGAGGGCCGATCCGCTGGTGGTTGGTGTCGACCGCTCAAGGTACGAGTGCGCGATCGGCTGTGTCAATATGTCCGTGCATATTTTGCACGATTGCATGAACATAGACCGGTATGTAGTTGGAAAGGGACCGCTATTCGATCGATCGCGCGTGCGCAGATGACATAACGCGATGCACAGTGGCGTGCGCTGAAGCCGTGTTGTCCAACCACCTGAGCTCGGTATCGAATCCAGTGGTGATTGTTTCGGCCGGAAGCAGTATCTTCGGGCGTTCCGGTGTTCGTCGAGCTCGGCGTATCACGGATCCCTTTTTGTGGAGTCGAGAGGCATGCGTCACATCACGAGAGTACTCGCCCTTGTCTGCGCCGCGCTGGTTGGCGCGAGCGCGCCGGCCGCGGCCCAGGGGATCCTTAGCAAGTTAGGCAGCAAGGCGAAGCAGCGGGTCGATGCCACCGCCAATCAGGCGATGGACAGCGCGCTGAGCAGGGCGGCCAACGCCGTGGTCTGCGCGATCACCGACAACGCGTGCATGGCCAAAGCGAAGGCGACCGGGAAGCCCATCAAGGTCACCGACGCGAGCGGCAAGCCCGTGTCCAGCGCCGACTCGGCGGCGGCAATCAGCGCCGCCGTCGCCCAAGCCGCCCAGGCTGCCCAACCGGCGTTGGACAGCGCGGGCAACAACGACGCAGCAAGTCCGGCCGGTCCGCCAGCCAACACGGTGCTGGTCAACTACGACTTCGTGCCCGGCGACCGCGTGATCTACGCCGAGGATTTTTCCAGCGATAATATCGGCGACTTCCCGAAACGCATGGAGCTCGTGCAAGGGAACTTCGAGGTCGCCAAGTGGAACGGTGCGCCATTTCTACGGGCCACAACGCCCGGCCGCGTGATGATTCCACTCCCCGAAGTGCTGCCCCCGCAATTCACTTTCGAGATGGATTTCACCTGCGGCAGTGGATGGGACGGAGGGATCGAGTTCGCCGACCCGGACCATGAACCTGCCGGCGTGTCCACGATTCAAATGAGCCCCGGCAGCGGCGGCGTCGCCGGCCCCATCAAGTCGCAAATGAGTCTGCCAGTCGATGCCGTGCGCCCCGTGACCCACGTCGCGGTGATGGTGGACAATCTCTACGTCAAGGCGTACTTGAACGGCGTACGCGTGGCTAACGTGCCCAAGGCCACGCTGGGACGCACGAAGGGGATCTGGCTCACGGTAACCGCAAGCGCTGAGAGCCCGGCCTACATCGGCAACATCCGCGTGGCCGAAGGCGGCAAGCCGCTCTATGACGCCCTCGCCGCCAGCGGGCACGTTGCCACGCACGGCATCCTGTTCGATGTGGGATCCAACCGCATCCGCCCGGAAAGCGCCCCGACACTCAAGACCATAAGCGACATGTTGACGGCACACCAGGAGTTGAAGCTTACGATCGAGGGACACACCGACAACGTGGGCAGCGCGCCCAGCAACCTCACGTTATCCGAGCAGCGCGCCGCAGCGGTAAAGGCGTATCTGGTGACCACCGACCATATCGATGCCGCGCGCTTGGCGACCAAGGGCTTCGGCTCGACCAAACCCGTTGCGCCTAACACAACACCGGAAGGACGGCAGGACAACCGGCGCGTGGAGTTGGTGAAGATGTAGTGGGACGGGTATGAGGGACGAGACGGGACGTGCGAGGAGAGAGTGGGAACTGCAGACACCGGCGGGGGGGGGGGACAGGGGAGGGGGGGCAGGGAATCAGGGACAGCACCGGGGTGTATTCAGGCCCGGATCGCCTCCCTAAGTCCCTGTCCCCTCGCTGTTTGACAGCCACTGAGCGATGAGCGGGTGATCGTGCCAGGATTGCATAATTGACCCGTTGTAGCCCGATGTCGACCTGGAAATATGGCAGAACGTGTCGTAGATTGTGCGAAATAAGCACGACCGTCTATACACTCTCGCGAACCACTTGGTAGTTCACCAACTGCCAACCACCAACTACTAACCACCATGCCCCTCACCTCGCGCAAGACGGTCCTTACCGACATCACGGGACGGACAACGGTTGATACGACGCGCACTAACGGAAACGCGCCCGCGCACCTGCCCACCTCGGAATATTTCGGGATCAACACGTTCGGCGTCCGGCAGATGCGAGCCAAGCTTCCGCGCGACGTGTACGCCGAGCTTGTGTCGGCGATCCGTCACGGCAAGAAACTCGACCAGCACATCGCGCCGACGGTGGCGCAGGTCATCAAGGAGTGGGCAATCTCGCGCGGGGTGACGCACTTCACCCACTGGTTCCAGCCGCAAACCGGCCTCACCGAGGAAAAACACGACGCGTTTCTCTCGTTCGACGACGACCGGCAGCCGATGGAGTCGTTCACGGGCGAGCAGCTCATCCAGAGTGAGCCCGACGCGTCCAGTTTCCCCTCGGGCGGGTTGCGTGCGACGTGGGAAGCGCGCGGGTACACTGCCTGGAATCCGGCAAGCCCGATCTTCATCGTCGAGTCCGGCACCACGCGCACGCTGTGCATTCCATCGGTCTTCATCGGCTACAACGGGGAAGCGCTCGATGAGATGACGCCGCTGCTGCGCAGTTCGGACGTGTTGTCGCAGAAAGCGATTGCGCTGCTCGAGCTGTTAGGCGACCGCGGCGTGTCGCGCGTGTACACCACGTTGGGCCCGGAGCAGGAGTACTTCCTGATCGACCGCGAGCACTTCGCCTTGCGGCCCGACCTGGTCATGGCCGGTCGCACACTCCTCGGCGCGCCGCCCCCGCGCGGGCAGCAACTGGAAGACCACTACTTCGGCGGCATTCCGGAACGGGTGCAAGCGTGCATCGCCGAGGTGGAGCACGAACTGTACAAACTCGGCGTGCCGATCGTGACGCGGCACAACGAGGTGGCGCCGAGCCAATTCGAGATGGCGCCCATGTTCGAAGAGACCGATGTGGCCGTGGATCACAATCAGCTGGTGATGGCCACGCTGCGCAAGGTCGCGCTGCGCCACCGCCTGCAGGCGGTGCTGCACGAGAAGCCGTTCGCCGGGATCAACGGGTCGGGTAAACACTGCAACTGGTCGATGTCCATCACATCGGACAACGAGCTCGATGGCGTCAACCTGCTCAAGCCCGGCAACACGCCGCATCAGAATCTGCGGTTCCTGATCTTCCTGGCGGCGGTGTTGAAGGCGGTGCACACCCACGCCGGTGTGCTGCGCGCCGGAGTAGCATCGTCGGGGAACGAGCACCGGTTAGGCGCCAACGAGGCGCCGCCGGCGATCATCTCCGTCTTCATGGGCGAGATGTTGACGCACGTGATCGAGGACATCGCGGCTAGCAAGATATCGGCGGCCAACGCCCAACAGGCGATGATCACGCTCGGCGTCGCTCGGCTCCCGGAGATCCAGAAGGACAACACCGATCGGAACCGCACATCACCGTTCGCGTTCACCGGGGCGAAGTTCGAGTTCCGCGCTGTGGGCGGCTCGCAGTCCATCGCCTTCCCGGTCATGCTGCTCAACGCCACGGTTGCCGAAGCGATAGGCGAGCTCACTGAGCAGCTGCGCGCGGCACTCGGCAGCACCAAATCCGTGGACGACGCCGTCCTGAAGGTGGTGCGCAAGGCGTTCAAGGAGACCGCCGACATCAGGTTCGAAGGCAACAACTACTCCGAAGACTGGGTGAAGGAAGCCGCGCGGCGCCGGCTGCCTAACTTGCGGAGCACGCCGGACGCCTTGGAGCAACTCCTCACTAAGCCGGCCCGCGCGTTGTTCCAGGGCCTCGGCATCCTGTCACGCGAAGAGCTGGAGTCGCGCTTCCACGTGCGCATGGAACGCTACACGAAGGACATGCTCATCGAGTTGCACACCATTCGTCAGATGGTGGACACCATGATTCTCCCGTCTGCATTCGCCTATCACGGCGCGCTGATCGACACCGCCTCCAAGGCGAAAGGGCTGGGATTGGGCGCGGTGCCCGAATTGGAAACGGCCAAGGAGTTGGGCGCCGTCATTCAGCAGATCCAGAAGCAGCGCGTCGCGTTGGCCAAGGTGATCGAGAAGGCGGATGCAATGCACCATGATCCGCACGCGCAGGCCAAGCTGCTCACATCCGACGGCGCGGGCCGAATGGCCGACATCCGGTCGAGCTGCGACACGCTCGAGCTGCTGGTGCCCGACGATCAGTGGCCGCTTCCCAAGTATCGTGAAATGCTGTTCCCCGTGTGACGCGGCACCGATTGCCGCCGTCGTCGCTGGCGCTGGACCGCGGCGGGTGCCCAACGGAGGCGTGGACCTTGGCCACCGCGACGCCCGCCTCGCATTCGGCGAAACGCGTTGATGGCCGCGTGATCATCGCGCTCACGCGATTCGATGCGCTTGACGGCGCGATGGACTGTGTTCCTTTTGGCCTCACCACGCCGGAAATGCCTGCCCTGATGGGAGCGCCCGGCTGCCGCAGCGCGGTGGCCCTGGACGGAGGCATCTCCAGTCAGTTGCGGCTACGCGATACGAGCGGCACCCTGCAGGAGTGGCGCGGCCTGCGGAAGGTGCCGCTGGCGTTGCTGGCCTTTCCGCGGGGCAAGCCGCGCTGAGCAGTGCGGCTTGCCGGCCGGCGGCCCGCTCGATATCTCAAGGTCCATGCGGCACGCGAAGGGCGGGGAACCGCTTCCCGCCGGCCAGCATTCACACAGCACATAGGCCGCGGTGCGCCAGCTCGTCGATCGCCGATTCCCGTGCCCGATGCCCTCCGCGTCGCTCGACACACTCCTCACAGTTAGGCGAAAGTTTCCGATGTCCACCGCCATCGTCACGTTGCGCATGCTGGTTCGCCTTACCGGCACCCTGCTCGTCATCCTCGGAATCATCGTCTGGGCCGGACACGCGCGCGGTCTGATCCCGGTGCACATGCTGCTGGGACTCGCCTTCGTGCTCTCGCTCTGGGCGCTGGCGCTGTTGGTGGCGCGCGCGGGGGTGAGCTCGGGGTTCGTGGCGCTGGTGATCGTCTGGGGTCTGGTAGTGCTGGCGCTCGGTATGGCGCAGACGCGGCTGGTGCCGGGACACGCGCACTGGGTCATCCAGGTGATCCACCTCGTGATCGGCATCATGGCCATCGGGTTTGGCGAGCAGTTGGTGGGTCGAATGCCGCGTGCCGAGGCCGGCGCAGCGCGCGCGTAGTATCGCGGCCGCCACACCGTTAGGCAGCAGCGTCTGACCTCGTTGCCGATCGGCCACCCGGCGCCGTTGTTCGCGCCGCTCACGATGCGCGGCATCACCCTGCGCAACCGCATCGGCGTGTCGCCAATGTGCCAGTACTCGTGCGTCGAGGGCCTGGCCACCGACTGGCACCTCGTGCACCTGGGGAGCCGCGCCGTGGGCGGAGCGGGGATCGTGTTCGCCGAGGCGACGGCCGTAGTGCCCGAAGGTCGCATCTCGCCCGGCGACCTTGGCATCTGGTCGGACGCGCACGTCGCCCCGCTCGCGCGATGCGCGCGCTTCATCGCGGGCCAAGGTGCGATGGCCGGGATCCAGCTCGCGCATGCGGGTCGTAAGGCGAGCACCGCGGCGCCATGGCAGGGCGGACACTCGCTGAGCGTCGAACACGGCGGGTGGCGGCCGGTGGTGGCGCCAAGCGCGGTGCCGTTCCGGGACGGCTACGCGGTACCCCAAGCGTTGGACGCGGTGGGCATCCGCCGAGTGATCGACGGCTTCGCCGACGCGGCCCAACGGGCGCTCGACGCGGGGTTCCACGTGATCGAGTTGCACGCGGCACACGGCTACCTGTTGCACGAGTTTCTCTCGCCGCTCAGCAACCACCGCGACGATGCGTACGGCGGCACGTTCGAGAACCGGACGCGCCTGGCGCGCGAGGTGGTCGCGGCAGTGCGCGGCGTCTGGCCGGAGCGCCTGCCGCTGTTCATGCGCATCTCGGCCACCGACTGGGTGGACGGCGGGTGGAACGCCGACGAGTCCGTCGAGCTCGCACGCATGCTCGCGCCGCTCGGCGTCGATCTCATGGATTGCTCGTCAGGGGGCAACGTTCCTGGCGTGGTGATCCCGGTCGCGCCGGGCTACCAGGTGGAGTTCGCGGGGCGCATCCGTCGTGAGGCGGGCATCCCCACAGCTGCGGTAGGCCTCATTACCGTTCCGCAACAAGCGAACACGATTGTGCGCGAGGAGCTCGCGGACCTCGTGTTCCTGGCGCGGCAGGCGCTGCGCGATCCATACTGGCCGTTGCATGCGGCGCGCGAGATGGGCGTCGCCTTCACCTGGCCTGTGCAGTACCAGCGCGCCGCCGACTGAACGCTCTGTACGGGCGGCGCGGAACCCTGGCGGCCATCGGCCTCTACAACAGAGGAGAGACTCCACCGCTTCCCGCTTCCATTTTCGCATTCCGCTCCGTGTCTCGCGTCGGGATCGTCATCATGATCGCGTTCGCCGGCTGCACACACGCCGGCGCTGGCGGATCGCGCCTGGTGCCGTCGCCGCCGACGGCGGTTGCCGCACCGATGCCGGATTCACTCGTGGTCGCGTTCACGGATTCGACCGACTCGCTGCCTGCGCGTCTCGTGGCCAGCGGACACTATCAGTTGACCACCGGAGTCGACGGCACGGCGCGCTTGCAGCCGCTGGGCCCGGTCGCCTCACCGCTGCTCATCGTGAAGCGGATCTCGGTGCGCGAGGCGCGCGATGCGTTGGACGTGGGCGTGGATGTGCTGGTGACCGCCGACCCTTCGGCTCTCGCATACGCCGCGACACGCGCGGACCTGGTTTCGGTGCCGCGCGGCTGGGAACGTACATATGTGTTCCTGGCGCGCAGCGCGCCACCGCCTAACGAGGCGCCGGGCGCCGATTCGCTGCGCGCGATACTGCGGGCCGAGCTGGCGGCGAACGCGGTGCGCGCGGAGGCACGGGCATCGGAGGTGACGTTCCGTGAGGCGGATGAGGACACGTGCGCCGGACCCACACCGCCGACGGCCCCCATCATGCCCGCGGGCACACCGCGCATTGTGTATGAGCGGGGCGACGATGTAGCGCGGGCACTGGCCACGCGGCTCGTGGCCCTGGCGTCGGAGGGTGATGCACAGGGACCCGGCGCGCTCGCAACTATAGCTCCTTCGCTGGCAGCCGCAGGAGGCCCGCGGCGCGCCGACGGGCTGTCGACAACGACCTTCGCGCGCACGCTTACCGAGGGCAGCGCCGCGGCGTTTGTATTTGCGTTGGCGGCCCACGCCGTCGACACCTGCGGAGATCGCGCCGACCTCGCGCACGTGGCGCCGTGGGCGCGCGCCGAGCATGTCGTGCCAGTGGCGTTGGTGGACACACGCGCGCGGATCGTTGCGCGGCGCGGAGTGAACGGGGTTCCGTTTGCGTGGCTCGGCGCGCCATGACCTTCCGCGCCCGGCTGATGACCGCGTTCGGCGTCGTCGCCATCGTTCCGTTAGTCGTGATCGCGTTCGGGGTCAGACGCGAGCTGGATCGGCGCCTCACCGCGCAATACCGGGCGCGCGTTGCCGCGCTCGCTAGGG
This sequence comes from Gemmatimonadaceae bacterium, assembly GCA_025450035.1. Classification (GTDB taxonomy): domain Bacteria; phylum Gemmatimonadota; class Gemmatimonadetes; order Gemmatimonadales; family Gemmatimonadaceae; genus JADGGM01. The sequence goes on along the minus strand of JANWIF010000035.1, from coordinate 19,341 downwards.
TAACGGGCGCGGACCTCGCTCAGCGGGGCACAGCGATCGGCAGCCGGCTCTCGTCGCTCGGCGAGGCGCTGGCTGAGGATGATCGCTTTCGACTCGCGGCGGTTCGAGGGGTGAACACCGAGCGCCCGTACCTCCTCGACTATGCCGGCCGTGCCATGCGCCTCACCGGACTGTCCATGCTGCAGATCCAGGACAGCAGTGGGCGCATTCTGAGCTCCGGTCAGTTCCGCAATGAATACGACCGACTGGAGCCGGATCTTCCGGCGCTGCTCGCCGCGGCGCCGGGCGGCGCCGCGCTGGTGAATGCGCGCACGCCGGACGGCCCGCTGCTGGTGCTCGCGCGCTCGGACTCCGTGAGGCTTGGGGGTCGGACATTCACGCTTGTGGGCGGCATTGCCGTGGGCCGGACATTTCTCTCACGGTTGGCCGCGGACAGCGATCTCGCGGTAGCGCTGCGGCTGCCTGACAGCGCGGGACGCACGGCGCCGACTGCACTCCGCGACAGCAGTGGCGCCGGCGGAGGAGACGTCATCGCCACGTTGCCCGTTCCGTACGTCGCCGCCGGCAGCCATGGCCGTCGCACCCTGCAAACGGCGGCCTTCACAGTTTCGCATTCACCCAAGGCGCTCGAGGCGTTGCGGAGCAGCGTGGACCGTTGGTTTCTGGGCGTGCTGGTGCTCAGTGCGAGCGCCGCGCTCGTCGGGGCGGCGTGGCTCGCCGAGCGTACGAGCCGACCGTTGCGGGCGCTCGCCGACCGCACGGCACGCATGGACTTCGAGCGTTTAGACATGGAGTTTCCCGCGGGCCGCGACGATGAAATCGGCGCGCTCGCGCGGTTGATGAACGCGATGATGCGGCGTCTCCGCGCGAGCGTGAGCCGCGTGCGCGACGCCGAGCGGCGGGCGGCGATGGGCGATCTGGCGCGGCAAGTGAATCACGACGTGAAGAATGGGCTCGCGCCGATCCGTCACGTGCTGCGCCACCTCACGCAGGTGGAACAGGAGCACCCTGAGCAGCTCGCCGCCGTGTTCGCGGAACGTCGCGCGACGCTGGAGGCGAGCGTGGCCTACCTGGACACACTGGCCCGTAACTACGCCCGCCTAACGCCTCGCCTGGACGTCGTGCCGTGTGACGCGAACGCCGTCGCGCGTGGCGTGGCGGCGGGGGCGGCGCTGCCGCCGAATACGATCGTAGCGCTCGACCTCGACGAGCACCTCCCCGTGGTGCCGGCCGACGCCCTCGTGCTACGGCGCATCCTGACGAACCTGGTGTCCAACGCGACCGATGCGCTCGACGGGCGCAGTGGCGGCGTCACGATTTCCTCGGCGCGGGTCGCGGATGGCGGTGTGCGCGTGACGGTGACCGACACGGGGCGCGGGATGACGCGCGAGCAGCTGGATCGCGCGTTCGATGACTTCTACACCACCAAGGCCGGCGGCACCGGTCTCGGTCTGTCGATCGTCCGCCGGCTGGTCACCGATCTCCACGGCGTGCTGCGCGTGGACACCCAGCCCGGCGCCGGCACCACGGTCACGATCACGTTCCCGGCGGATCCCCTTTCGCCTAACGGAATGACATGAGCACGCTCCTCGTCTGCGACGACAACACGCCGCTCGCCGAGCAGTACGCGTACGATCTGCGCCGCCTGGCCGGCCACGAAGTCCTCATCGCCGGCTCCGGCGAGGTGGCGATGGAAATCGTCGGGCGCGAGCCGGTGGAGTGCATCATCCTCGACCTCGAGATGCCGGGCATGGATGGATTCGCCGTATTGCGCGCGCTGAGGGAGCGCGCCATCGATACGCCGGTGATCGTCTACACAGGCACGGGCAGCTATGACCGGTGCGTGCAAGCCATCAAGTGGGGCGCGTACGCGTTCATTGACAAACAGGAGGCCGTTGAGCGCGTGGTCCGCGAGGTCGAGAACGCGATAGAGCGTCGGCGTATTCTGGATGAAGTGGCGGTGCTCCGACGGTACGCCGACGGCGAGAGTGCGCTCCTGGGAGGCAGCCCGGCGATGCGTGCACTCAAGGACGCGATCGCACGCGCGGCGCCGATTCCGAGCCCCGTTCTCATCTGGGGTGAGAGCGGGTCGGGGAAGGAGCTCGTCGCGCGCGACGTCCACCGGTTGAGCGCCGGTGCGCGGGAGCCGTTCGTGGCCGTGAATTGCGCGGCGCTGCCGGAGCAACTCGTGGAGAGTGAGCTGTTCGGCCACGAACGCGGCGCGTTCACCGGCGCGAATGTCACGCGAAAGGGCGCCTTCGAGTCCGCCGGGCGCGGGACGCTTTTTCTCGACGAAATCGGCGAACTTCTACCGGCGGCGCAGGCCAAGCTCCTCCGGGTGCTCGAGGAGCGTGCTGTGGTTCGCTTGGGGAGCAGCCGCAGCGTCGCGACGCCTGCGCGCGTGGTCGCGGCCACGAATCGCGATCTGGAGGAAGCGGTACGCGAAGGCCGCTTCCGGCGCGATCTGCTCTTTCGGCTGAACGTGCACTCGCTGCGCGTGCCGCCGCTGCGGGACCGGTTGTCGGACATCCCGGAGCTCGCGGAGCACCTGCTCACCATTACCTGCGAACGCTTCGGCGTTCGTCGCAAGCGTCTGTCGCCTAACGCATTGGCGCTGCTGTCCGCCTACGATTGGCACCTCAACAACGTGCGCGAGCTGCGCAATGCGGTCGAGCGGATGATCATCGCGTCCGATGACGAGGTGATCGGGCCGGAGCACGTGCCGGCCGAAGTGCGCGATGAGGCCGCACTTCACGCGCCACCATCGGCCACGGGTGGCGGACGCACGTTTCTCGAGCTCAAGGCGGAGGGAGAGCGGCAGATCATCCTCGCCGCGCTCGAACGAAACGAATGGCACATCACGCAAACGGCGCATGAGCTCGGGTTGGCGGACCATGCCAGCCTCCTGAAAATCATGCGCCGACATCACATCGCGCGATCGTGACACGCGTGGCATTACGCGCAAGACCTCGCACCACTCGCAGCACCCGAGCCTTCGTCCACGCTCCGGTGTCCGCACGGACACACAGCACCTCCGAGCCTGGTGTCCCGTTGGACACATCCCCTCTCGGAGCGCCGGCTCGCGGTTTGCCTAACTGACATCGCTACAACGGGTTGGTCCGCGAGCCGCGGCCGTTGCGCGAACGGCCAACCTCTTGCCTTTCCATGGGTCCGCAGACGTCACACACGTCACCAGCGCCCCCCCCCGGGCGCGCCACCCATGGAGAGGTCTCATGTTCCGCCCACACCTTCACCCCAGCACGCTCGCCCTCGTCACGCTGTTCGCCGCCGCCGCGTGTGGCGGCACGAACAACACGCCCAAGTCGAGCGAGCCCGCCGTTGCCACGACACCTGTGGCGGCGGTGCCGGAATCGATAGTCGCCGCGCCGGTGCCGGATTCCCTCTCGATTCCGCCTAACGTGTCGTACGAAGCCGCGGATTCGGCGTACCGCGCCCGTCGCTATGCGGTCGCGACCGCGATGTTCGCCGCCTACACGGCGCGCCGCCCCGAAAACCCCTGGGGACACTACATGCTCGGACTCTCGGCCTGGAAGGCCGGACAGCTCGATCACGCGCGCGGCGCGTTCGAGGATGTCCTGAAGCTGGATCCACATCACGTGAAGAGCCTCGTGAACCTGAGCCGCGTGCTGCTGGAACAGCAGCAGGTGGCCGAGGCCCGCGAGCGCATTGAAGCGGCGATCGCCATCGATTCCGGAAGCGTCGACGCGTGGCGCGTTCTAGGTCGCGTGAATGGACAGGCGGGTCACGTCGATGACGCACTCAACGCATACCGCACCGCGCTCACACTCGACCCGCAGGACACGTGGTCGATGAATAACATGGGCCTGCTGCTCATCGGCGCCGGGCGGTTCGACGAAGCGCTCGGCCCACTTGCTCGCGCGGTGCAGCTCGACGACCGCGTGGCCGCGTTCCAGAACAATTTAGGCATCGCACTCGAGCGCACCGGCCACATCACACTCGCCGCGCAAGCGTACCATGCGGCGTTGGCCATCGACAGCTCCTACACGAAGGCACAGGTAAGTCTCGGGCGCATCGACGGGAAAAGCGATCAACCGGGTGTTGACTCGGTAACCGTCGGCTCGCTCGCCGATGCGTTTGCCGAGCGCGCGATGACGTCAGTGGCGAAGCAGGATTCGACGAAATGATAGCTGGTGGTTGGTGGTTCGTGGTTGGTGAACTGCAGACTACGATCGTCGTGAGCAGTTCACCAATCACCAATCACCAATTAGTACTTCTCCAGGTAATTCTCCAACTCCCACGCGCTCACTTGCGTGATATACTCCCTCCATTCTTGTCGCTTCGCGTCCAGGAAATGATCGGTGATATGGTCGCCTAACGCGGCGGCCATCACCTTGTCCTTCGCGAGCTCGTCGCAGGCTTCGTTCAGGTCGTGCGGCAGGTCGTCGATGCGCAGCCGGCGCTTCTCCCGGAACGAGAGTTCCCAGATGTTCACGTCCACCGGCTCCCGGTAGTCGGCCTTCGTCTCGACGCCGTCGAGGCCGGCGGCAAGCATCACGGTCAACGCCAGGTAAGGATTCGCCGATGGATCGGGCATACGCAATTCCACCCGCGTTCCGGTGCCGCGACGATCCGGGATGCGAATGAGCGGCGACCGGTTGCGCATCGACCAGGCGACGTTCACCGGCGCTTCGTAGCCCGGCACCAACCGCTTGTACGAATTCACGAGCGGGTTTGTGATTGCACAGAACCCGCGCGCGTGCCGCAGTAGTCCGCCGATGTAGTGCAGCGCCACATCGCTCAACTCCCACTGCGCAGTCTTCTCCCAGAATGCATTCGTGTTGCCCCGGAAGAGCGACTGGTGCGTGTGCATGCCGCTGCCGTTCTGTCCAAAAATCGGCTTGGGCATGAACGACGCGACCAGACCGACCTGGTGCGCCACGTACTTCACCACGAATCGGAAGGTTGCGATGTTGTCGGCGGTCTTGAGCGCATCGGCATAGCGGAAGTCGATCTCATGCTGCCCGTGCGCCACTTCGTGGTGCGCCGCCTCGACCTCGAAGCCCATCTGCTCCAACAAGTCCACGATCATCCGCCGTGCATCCTCGCCCAGGTCAACCGGCGCGAGATCGAAGTAGCCGCCGACGTCGTGCGTCTCAGTCATCTCAAGGGCAGTCGACGCGGGCTTGAACATGAAGAACTCCGCTTCCATCCCGGCGTTCATCGTGAACCCCATGGCCTTCGCTCGCGCGATCTGGCGCTTGAGCACCCCGCGCGGGTCGCCCGCGAACGGAGTTCCGTCAGGAAGCGTGATGTCGCAGATGAGGCGCGCCACCCTGTTGTGCTCGTCGCCCCAGGGAAACAGTCGGAAGGTGCTCAGATCCGGCGCCAAGAGCATGTCCGATTCTTCGATGCGCACGAATCCCTCGATCGATGAGCCGTCGAACATCATGTTCGCATCCAGCGCTTTCTCGAACTGCGACGCCGGTACTTCGACGTTCTTGTTCACGCCGAGGATATCGGTGAACTGCAGCCGGAGAAATCGCACGTCGTGCGCGCGCGTGAGCTCGAGGATGTCCTGCTTCGTGGCGCCGGTAGTGTCGGGAACGAGCGATCGGTTCTTGGTAGGCACGTCTGTCCTCTGTCTTCAGTTGATGATCGTTTGTCGACTGCCGACGGCGAAGCGTCTGCGGTGGAATGTCGGTCTGAACTCAGACATCGCAAGGCTGGCTCGCCCGCTCTCGCAAGGTCCCACAGTGCCGCGAGCCGGCCACGGCGGCTACATTCCGTACCGGAATTCAACTACGCCGCACTCATGCCGTCCGCAAGCACACCGAACGACACTACAACCTGCCCCAGTTGCTCAGCGCCGGCCAGCGGTCGTTTCTGCGCCACTTGCGGTGCTCCGCTCGTGGGCGCGCTCTGCCCATCGTGCCGCGCACCGCTCACGCCGGGCGCCAAGTTCTGCCACCGCTGTGGAACATCGGCGACCGCGCCGCAAACAAGTGACCAGTCTGGCTTTACCGCGGCGCTCCCATGGGCCGTGGCGGGAATTGCCCTCCTCGCGTTGATCGCACTGGTCGCGGCGCAGCGCTTCGGACGCTCGCCTGCTCCGACGCCGGTCGCCGAGGCTGAGGCACCCTCGTCGAGCGCAGACGCTCCGACATCCACGCGCGCGCCAGACATCTCCGCGATGTCGCCGCGCGAGCGCGCGAATCGCCTCTACGACCGCATCATGCGACTCGCCAGCGAAGGCCAGAAGGACAGCGCCACGTTCTTCGCCCAGATGGGAATCTCGGCCTACCTGATGCTTCCGCAACAGGATGCCGACTCTCGGTACGACATGGGACGAATTGCTGAAGTCGCCGGAGCGTTGCCCGTAGCGCAGGCACAGGCCGATACAATTCTTGCCCGGCACCCGAATCATCTACTCGGGCTCATCCTCGCGATCTCGACCGCCGATGATGCCGGCGACAAGGCAACAGCGCGCCGGATGCAGCAAAAACTCCTCGCCGCTCAATCAGCCGAGTTGGCCAGAAACTCGCCGGAGTACCAGCAACACCAGAACGAGATCGTCGCGGCCATCGAACAGGCCAAGAAAGACGTTCACTGACGGCCGGCCGCACACCAACTGACCCTTCATTCGCCTAACATGCCGGACCGCACCATACGCGTCGCCCACAGCCCCGACTCAGACGACGCTTTCATGTTCTATGCGCTCGCCGAAGGCAAGATCGACACCGGCGACCTGCACTATGTTCACGAGCTGCAGGACATCGAATCGCTCAATCAGCGCGCGCTGCGCGCAGAGCTCGAAGTCACCGCGGTGTCCATCCATGCCTATGCATACATCGCCGACCGCTATGCGCTTCTCCCGCACGGCGCGTCGATGGGCGATCGCTACGGCCCACGATTGGTGGCACGCACCCCGATGCGACGCGCCGATGTGCGCGGAAAGCGCGTTGCCATTCCGGGTCCACTTACCAGCGCGTATCTCGCGCTGCAACTCTACGAGCGCGATTTCGAGCCGGTCTTCACCAAGTTCGACGAGATCGAGGAGGCCGTCGCCAGCGGTGCAGTGGACTTAGGCCTTCTCATCCACGAAGGTCAGCTGACGTTTGGCGACCTTGGTCTGCACCTCGTAGTGGACCTGGGCGAGTGGTGGTTCGGCGAAACCGGATTGCCACTGCCGCTTGGCGGCAACGTGGTACGCAAGGACCTGGGCGAGGCCCTTATCGGTCGCATCTCGCACGACCTGCGAGCCAGCATCGCGTACGGACTCGAGCATCGCGCGGGCGCACTCGATCATGCGATGCGCTTCGCGAGGGGGCTCGACCGCTCGCGCGCCGACGCGTTCGTCGGCATGTACGTCAATGACTGGACGCTCGACTACGGCGAAGCCGGGCGGAAAGCGGTGCGCGAGCTGCTTGCGCGCGGGGCGAGCGCCGGCATCATCGATCGCGCCGTGACCGTGGAATTCGTTGGCGAGTGAGAGTGCGCTAATCGATTAAAGGGTTGCTCGGCTTCCCGGCGAGTCGTCTCTCAACGAACGCGCACACTTCAACTTCATTGTGCAGACCCGCCTTCCCGCTCGACCAGGGGATGATGGTACGACTGTCGCCGCTGTTCACGCCGCCCGCATCCCACACTGACATCGCCACGCTTCGGTCCGACGCCTCGAAGCGGCTGCTCGTGGTGGACGATGAGGACGCGATTCGCAACGCGCTCACCCGCTATCTGCGCACGCGCGGGTTTGAAGTCGAGAACGCTGCCTCGGGCGCAGCCGCGCTCAGCATCCTCGGTGAGGAGCGGTTCACGCTCATGCTGTGCGACGTGCGCATGCCCGGGATGACCGGGCTCGATGTGCTTCGGCGCGCGCTGTCGGACGACCCGGATCTGGCGGTGGTGATGCTGACCGCGGTGAATGACGCCATCACCGCTACCGAAGCACTCGCGCGTGGAGCGTACGACTATCTGGTCAAGCCGGTCGAGTTACCCCATCTGCAAGGCACCCTCGAGCGCGCGCTCCACAAGCGGACGCTGGTCCTCGAACAGCGGCGTGTAGAGCAGGTGATTCGCGACGAGGTGGCGTCGCGCACGAAGGAATTGGAGCACGAGCAGGACGCGCTAAAATCGCTCACAGTGAGCGTCGCCGAGACGCTCATCAATGCAATGGAGGCGAAGAGCATCTATCTGCGAGGCCACTCGCAACGCGTTGCCGAGCTGGGCGCCTCGATTGCTGACAGCATGTCGCTCGACGCCGATACGGTGGAAGCTGTGCGGCTGGCTGGTCACCTCCATGATGTGGGGAAGATCGGGATTCGAGAGGAGGTGCTGAATAAGCCCGGAAAACTCACGGCCGAGGAATACGCCCACGTACAGGACCACGTGCGCATCGGGATGGAGATCCTCGCACCTCTCAAGCATCTTGGCATCGTCCTCGATTACATCCACGACCACCACGAGCACGTGGATGGCACCGGATACCCACGACAGTTGTCCGGCCAGGCGATCTCGATTGGCGGCCGGATTCTTTGCGCTGCCGACACGTTCGACGCCTTGACCTCGCGACGCGCCTATCGTGAGCCCCTATCGCCGCAAGCCACGGTCGAGTATCTCGCGCAAAATGCGGGTACGTTGCTCGATCCCGCGGTGTACGAAGTGCTCCGTGGGGTCGTCCGCCATCGCAAATCACTCGTGTTCATCGACGACGCGAATCGCTTTTCATCCGGATAAGCGGACTCGGCCATACCTCACCCGCGCGCTACGCCGTGCCAACGCCGGCATGGCCCAACGCGTATGTACTGTTGTGCTTTCCCCGTCATCTCTCGCCCGGCAGCGCGCCGGAGTACGCGCCGCTGCGGCGGCGTTCTGCGTCTTCGTCATCGTCGCCTGCTTCCACACGCCGGGGGTGGACGGCGCGCCCGGTGCATCCCCCTCACCTGCTCAACCCTGGACGCCGCCGCCGCAACTCAAGCGCGATACCACCGGGCCATCGGCGGCTACGGCAGTCCCTCCGGACATCGAGCAGCGATTGCAGAAGTTGACACTCGCTGACATTGTCGACGTGGCGCTGCGTAACAACCCCTCGACACGCATCTCGTGGGCGAACGCGCGTGCCGCTGCCGCCTCGTATGGCGCGCAGCGCGGGAATTTCTTCCCGACCATCGACGCCGCGGTCACCGGTACTCAGCTCAAGACCGTCGCTACACAAGGGCGAAGCGCGGTAAAGCAGTCCACGCTCGAGCCTGCACTCACCCTGTCGTATCTGTTGTTCGATTTTGGTGGGCGCTCGGGGAGCGTCGAATCGGCCAAACAAGCGCTGTACGCCGCCGATTGGACGCACAACGCGGCGATCGAAGATCTCGTTCTGGCGGTGGAAACGGCGTACTTCAACTACATGGCCGCCAAGGCCCTCCTCGTTGCGCAGACCACCACGCTGAGCGAGGCGGATACCAATTTCGCCGCAACTCAGGAGCGTCATCGCGTCGGAGTGGCCACGATTGCCGATGTGCTACAGGCAAAGACGGCGGTCTCGCAAGCGCAGCTCGATCTGGAGACGACCCAGGGTACCCTCGCGACGACGCGCGGAACGTTGGCCGTATCGATGGGCCTTCCGGCCAACATCCCGTACGATCTCGAGCCACCGTCGATGCCTAACGCAGTGCCGAAGCTGGCTGACAGCGTGGACGTGCTCATCGCCGCGGCCATGCGTGCGCGCCCCGATCTCGCGGCAGCGGAGGCCTCCTACCAGGAGGCGCGTGCCAACGTACGAGTGGCTCACGCGACGCGTCTGCCATCCCTGTCATTCACCGGGAGCGGCGGACGGACCTACGCGAAGGCGATACCGAGCGGCGCCAACAGCTACACGCTGTCACTTGGGCTCAGCATTCCCATTTTCGATGGCTTCACCCACGAGTACAATCAATTAGCGGCCGAAGCGGAAGCGCAGGCCGCCGGCGCCCGTGTCGACCAGACGCGGCAGCAGGTGGTATTCGACGTGTTCAGCTCGTACCAGAATCTCCAGACGGCAACCAAGCGCGTGAGCAGCGCCGACGACCTGCTGGCCAGCGCCCAGGAGTCGGACTCCGTCGCGCTGGGCAGCTACAAAGCGGGCGTGGGCAGCGTACTCAGTCTGCTTACCGCGCAATCCGCCCTGGCGAGCGCGCGGGCGCAACAGGTGCAGGCCCGGTGGGAGTGGCAGACCGCGCTGTCTCAGCTCGCCCACGACGCCGGTCTGCTCGACGTACATGGCAACACTCCGATCCGTCTCGCGCCCGATACCTCGAAATCCAGTCCCCCACGATGATGGATATTGTTTTCGCCCGCGTAACGAAGCGCGCAGCGGCAAGTTGGCGTCGGGCGTTCGCGCCAGTCGCCGTTCTCGCCATCGTCGCCGCGGGATGCAAGGACCCCAAGAAGTCGGCGACGGCGGCAATCCCGGTCACCGTGACACGTGTTGAACAGCGCGACGTGCCGTATGAGGTCCAAGCCACGGGAACTATCGAGCCGTTGCAGACCGTGGCCATTTCCGCGCAAGTGGGCGGCATCTTGACGCACGTGGATTTCAAGGAAGGCGACGAAGTACGGCGCGGCCAGTTGCTGTTTCAGATCGACCCGCGCCCATTTCAAGCCGCGCTGCAACAGGCTCAAGCCGGTCTTGCCAAGGATCGCGCGCAACTTTCCACCGCGCTCCAGGATGAGCAGCGGTTCGCCCAACTCGTGAAGAGCGACTACGTCACGCAACAACAGTACGATCAGGCCAAGGCCAACGCCGCGTCAGCACAGGCGACCGTCGAAGCGGATCAGGCGATGGTCGAGACGGCACAGCTCAACCTCGAGTACTGCACCATCAGATCACCAATCTCCGGACGCGCTGGTGCCTTGTTGCTCAAGCAAGGCAACCTGGTACACGCCGCCGGTCAGACGTTGGTGGTGATCAATCAGATCCGTCCAATCCTCGCGCGGTTCGCCGTTTCGGCGGTGGCGCTGCCGCGCATTCGCCAGTACGCGAGCGATAGCCTGAGTGCGGTGGCGCAGCCAACGAACGGTAACGGCGTCCCCAGCCGCGGAACCTTGTCGTTCCTGGACAATGCCGTGGACACGACCACGGGAACGATCATGATGAAAGCCAGATTTTCCAATACAGACGGGGCGTTGTGGCCGGGAGAATTCGTGAACGTCGCCCTTGAACTGTTCGTGGAGAAGAAGGCGATAGTGGTACCGTCCGCGGCAGTCATGCAAAGCCAGAACGGGACGTCGGTGTTCACTATCGACGCTAACGGCACGGCCATGCAGCGGCCTGTGGTCATCGAGCGAACGGCGGGCGACCTGTCCATCATCGAGAAGGGTCTCACCGCCGGCGAGACAGTCGTGACCGACGGCCAACTCCGCATCGCCGATGGGACGAAAGTGCAGATTCACGCGGCGCCGACAGGCGACCAGCCGAGGTCCTAGATGAACATCGCGGGAATCTGGATTCGCCGGCCGGTCATGACCACGCTGGTCATGGTCGGCATTTTGATTTTCGGCGTGGTCGCCTACCGGCAACTCCCGGTGAGCGATCTGCCCACCGTCGACTACCCGACGATCAACGTCAGCGCGTCGCTGCCCGGCGCGAGCCCGGAAACCATGGCCTCGGCGGTCGCCACACCGCTCGAGAAACAGTTCTCCACCATCGCCGGTGTGGATGTCATGACGTCGAGCAGCAGCCAAGGCTCGACGAACATCGTGCTGCAGTTCACGCTCGACCGCAACATCGATGCAGCCGCGCAGGACGTGCAGGCTTCCATTTCGAAAACCTTACGAACGCTCCCGTTGGGCATCATTCCACCATCGTACCAGAAGGTGGACCCCTCGGCGTCGGCGATCCTGTATCTCGCGCTCACGTCGAAGACGCTTCCGCTGTCGCAACTGGACGAATACGCGGAGACCTACCTCGCTCAGCGGCTGTCCACGGTGTCCGGCGTGGCCCAGGTGCAGGTGTACGGATCCCAGAAGTACGCCGTACGGGTGCAGTTGGATCCGCAAGCGATGGCGATTCGCAAGATCGGCATCGATGAAGTTGCCAATGCGATCAACAGCGCGAACGTCAACCTTCCCACGGGCATTCTGTGGGGCACGAACAAGTCGTACACCGTCCAGGCGAACGGACAGCTGAACAACGCGAAGGAGTTCCGACCGCTCATTGTGGCCTACCGCAATGGCGCGCCGGTTCGGTTGCAGGATCTCGGCAACGTCCTGGACGACGTGCAGGACAGCCACCAGGCAAGTTGGTACAACGGCGCGCGCGCGATCGTACTCGCCATCCAGCGCCAGCCGGGAACGAATACTGTCGCCGTCTCCACCGGAGTAAAGAACGCGCTCCAGCAGATGGAGGAGGAATTCCCGCCATCGGTCAAGGTGGATATCCTCCACGACCACTCGGAATCGATCCGCAATTCCGTGCGGGACGTGAAGTTCACGCTCATGCTCACGCTGTGCCTGGTCGTGATGGTGATCTTCCTGTTCCTGCGGAACATCTCGGCCACCATCATCCCGAGCTTGGCGCTGCCGATGTCGCTGATCGGCACGTGCGCGGCGATGTATCTGCTGGGGTACAGTCTGGACAATCTGTCGCTGATGGCGCTTACGCTGTCGGTGGGCTTCGTCGTGGACGACGCCATCGTGATGCTCGAGAACATCGTGCGCCACATCGAGTTAGGCGAACCCGTATTTGTCGCCGCGCTCGATGGCTCGCGCGAGATCGGATTCACGATCCTGTCCATGACCATGTCGCTCGTCGCGGTGTTCATCCCGATCCTGTTCATGGGCGGACTTATCGGGCGCCTGTTCCATGAGTTCGCCGTGACGATCGGCGTCGCGATTCTCGTGTCGGGCTTCGTATCACTCACCCTCACGCCCATGCTGTGCAGCCGGTTCCTCAAGCCGCACTACGGAGAGGAACACGGCCGCTTCTACGAGGCGACCGAGCGCGTGTACAATCGCGTCCTCCACGCGTATGAACGCACGCTGCGCATTGCCATGAACCACCGGCGCGCCGTGATGGTGTTTGCGCTCGCCGTGCTCGTCGGAACGGGCGTCCTCGCGGTGATCACACCCAAAGGCTTCCTGCCCAGCGAAGATCAGGGCTTCCTGTTCGGTACGACTGAAGGCGCCGAGGGCATCTCGTTCGACGCCATGGTCCAACATGAGCAACAAGTCGCCCAGATCATCCAGGATGATCCGAACGTTGCCGACTACATGTCATCGGTGGGCGCCGGCGGATCCTCGAACACAATCAACAACGGGCGCGTGCTCCTGCATCTCAAGCCGCGCAACGAACGCGCACTCAGCGCTGACGAGCTCATCCAGGAGCTGAACAAAAAATTCGCCCGCGTGACGGGCATGAAGGTGTATCTCGTGAACCCGCCCCCCATCAACATCGGGGGCCACTCGACCAAGAGTCAGTACCAGTTCACGCTGCAGAGCGCGGACATCGAAACGATGTACGCCGCGTCCAACAAACTGCTGGCCCGCATGCGCGACATCCCAGGACTGCAGGACGTGACGACTGACCTGCAGATCAAGAACCCGCAGATCAATGTGGCAATCGATCGCGATCGCGCGTCGTCGCTCGGCATTACGGCCAACCAGATCGAATCGGCGCTCTACAACGCCTACGGTGCGGGGCAAGTGTCCACAATCTACACGTCGAACAACCAGTACTGGGTGGTCATGGAGCTCGAGCCGCAGTATCAGCGGGACCTGTCGGCGCTCAACCTGCTATACGTCCGCTCCACGTCCGGCGATCTGGTCCCGTTGTCCGCCGTTGCCCATCTGTCGCCCGACATCGGACCGCTCACGGTCAACCACTCCGGCCAACTTCCATCGGTCACTCTGTCATTCAACCTCGCGCCGGGCATCTCGTTAGGCGACGCGGTAGGACGTGTCCAGCAAGCGGCAAGCGAGTTGCTGCCGTCCAGCATTGCCACTGCCTTCTCCGGCACCGCGCAGGCATTCCAACAGGCCCAAGCTGGACTGCTGGGGCTCTTGGTGCTCGCCATCGTGGTCATCTACATCGTCCTCGGCATTCTCTACGAGAGCTTCATCCACCCGCTCACGATTCTGTCTGGCCTTCCGTTCGCCGGGTTCGGCGCGCTGCTCTCGCTGCTCGTGTTCCGAACAGAGCTCAGCATCTACGCATTCGTGGGTATCATCATGCTCATTGGCCTCGTGAAGAAAAACGCGATCATGATGATCGACTTCGCGATCGAGGCGGAACGCAAGGAGAAGAAGTCGGCGATCGACGCGATCCTGGAAGCCTGCTCCGTGCGATTCCGGCCGATCATGATGACCACCATGGCGGCGTTGATGGGTACCCTCCCGATCGCCTTGGGCACCGGAGCGGGCGCCGAGTCTCGCCGCCCACTAGGCATCGCGGTGTGCGGCGGACTGGCGTTCTCCCAGCTCGTGACGCTGTACGTCACACCGGTGATCTATACCTACCTCGATTCACTCCAACGGCGTTTCGAGGCGTTCGAGCCGCATACGGAAGGAGCCATCATTCCCGCTACGGGGGACTAGCCGAAACTCCCCCCCCTGTCACATGCCACCATGGCCCTCGTCTTGACGGATTGGGTGATGTGTTGTATTGGGGAGTTCCGGGCGGGGAGGGTGCACACAATTCATAACTCCCGCTACCGGTCAAACCAACGGAATGCATACCCGCAGCTCCACGGGCTTCGCGACAACATTACAGGAGGCAATCATGCCGCGCGGTGACGAGTACAACGAGAAGTTCCACCTTTCCGAGCATGACGATGATGAAGACGACCTCGGGTATGGTGGTGGCGGCTCGTCGTATGATGAGGAGGAGGAGGAGGAAGAGACGAGCGGCTGGGGCATGAAAACCCACACGGATGACCTGTGGGACAGCACGGACGACGAGGACGACGATGAGGAGCCCGGGACAGCGGAAGAGGGCGCCGATGTGGAGGAAGAGGTGATCATCATCAGCACGCCGATCGCACCTTCCACCGGCCGAGCAGGGACGTCTATGCCCAAGCCGCCTGCGGGCAGAAAGCCTGCGCCCCCCCCCCCTCCCCCAAAGGCCGTCGCCAAGCCCGCGCCCCCCCCAGCTCCCAAGAAGAGCGCGACGAAGGGAGCCGCGAAAAAGCCGGCGAAGGCCAAAAAAAAGGCCGCCAAGAAGGCGCCTCGCAAAGCGGCTGCAAAGAAGAGCGCTGCAAAGAAGGGCGCGGCCCGCAAGCCAGCGGCAAAGAAGGCCGCTCGCAAAGCAGTCCGCAAACCCGCTCGCAAGGGTGGCGGCGCGCGCCGCAGAAAATAGCAATCACGGGGTTGCAACACGACCGGCGGCGAGATGTCACTGACGCGTCTCGCCGCCGTCGTTTCCGTACGGGACCCGCCGGTCCTGTCGCGTAACTGGCGCGTCCGTTATTGTACGCCCATGGTCGACTCCCCCGTCCCATTACTCCGGGCCCATGGACGCCACGCGCCGTGGAACGCCCGCGGATTAGCCGGCCATGCCACGTCCCTGGTGAATGCGGCGGCCATGCGCCCAACGAACGCAGCCGCGCGCGCTGAACCGAGTGCGCGCGCCGTTCGCTTCTACGTCGCCAGCAAACTGCTCGACCGACCGGAGGGCACGGGGACCGCGGCCACCTACGGCTACCGGCATCTTCTCCAGTTGCTGTTCATCAAGATCCGCCAGCGCGAAGGACAAACGCTGGACACGATTCGGGTCGAGATGCGCGAGCTCATGGGCGATGCGCTTGAACGACGCGTCGCTACGTCGCTGGCGCCGGCGTTGATGTCCGGCGCGGACGCAGTAGTCGCGCAGGATGGCGCCACCGAGGGTGTGTGGCACCGCATCCCCGTCGCCAACGGTATCGAACTTCACGTTCGCGATGACTCCCCCGCGTCGCGCGCCGATGCGGTAGTCGCGATGCGCGAAGCCGTTCGCGCGACGTTGGGCCGCGACGACATTCGCTGAGCGCTACTCGCGCAGCGGATCGAACTCGAAGCCTTGCGTCACCCTCCGGAATCCGGCTGTCGCGACCGCAGCTCCCCACCGGTTTACGCCCGCCGGCTCACCATCGATTTGCTCCACTACGCATCGAGCTCTCACATCGCCGGTTGTGCGCGCCCCACCCAACACGGATTCCCTGCGCCGTCGGACGTACACGCCTAACGTGTGCGCCGCCGCCGTCACATCCGCGGCATCGGCATCCCCGCACACCGTGAGGCGCCGCCCCATGGATTCCGCTGACAACACGACTACGTTGCCCCTCACAGCTAGGAGTGCACCCGCCCCTCGAGGATTCTCCAGTGCCGATCGCACGCGTGACATGAGCGGAAGCGTGAAAGGATTTGCCGGGTCACTGGCCGCGAGAACGACCATCGGTGCGGCGACGCCTTCCTCACGCGCGGCGCGCAATTGCTCGACCGCCGCCGGCAGGGCAAACTGGGCTCCCGCCATCCCCTCCACGAAATACCCGCGCCGCACTTCGCCCCGGTACTCGAGTCGCTTGAGCTCGCGATAGACCGACCGCCAGGCAACCGGCGGCCGCTCCCGCCGCCACCAGTCGCTGGTTACGATGCCGTAGCGATCAAGCCAGCGTCGAGCCACCAACTCGGCGTGCTCATCCTCGGAGAGCGAAGGCACCCGATCAAGGTGCAACAGCGACCAACGTCCCACCCAACCCGTCGTTGGACCGGGAAGGTCAGGGCGACGCCACTTGGGAAGGCGGCGGATCGATGCGCGGCGCTGAACCACCGGTCGGCCAACTGACGGCGTGAAATGGGACGGCAGCCACCGCGATGCATCGGCCCCGCCGTCCTGCTCGCGCGGTGGCAACGGCCAGGTCCGCACCACTTCACGCATGGCCTCCACCGTGTCGTTAGTCACCCTCCCCAGCGCAACCAACTCCCGCAGCGCCTCGCGCAGGACCACGGGCGTCAGTCCGGTAGCCGCTTGCAGATCGGCCAAGAACGATGCGCCATTCCGCCTCAAGGCTTCGACCACACGCTGGGCCGGCGCACTCGGCGCCATGTCGGAATCGTGGTCGGGGCCGATCCAGAGGGCGCTGTCCTCGCGCGGAAAGAACCGAATCGCCGACAAGTTCGGCGGTACTCCGTCGCGATCCTCACGCGTCATCCCCGCCCACACCAACTGTCCCGTCGATGCGAGATGCGACAGCCACGCCGCATCGTACCGCTCCAAACGTGACGGCAGATAGTCCCGCTCCCACCGTTCCGGCGGCCGCGGCAAACCGGCCAGTTGCCGCAGCACTGATTTCACACCCTCGGGGCCGGACAGGCGATCGCGCGGGTCCAGGTGCTGCCATCGTCGCAAGAACGCGCCGAACGTGCTCAGGTCTACCGGCTCGATCTGCCTCCGCACCGCCGCCAGTGCTCGCCGCCGGGCGCGGTCAACCAGCGCGCGCAGACACCACTCCGGTTCGGATACCTCACGCCGGAATTTGGCCCGCATCAACTTGTTGGCGGCCTCCCATTCGGTTAGGCGCGCACGGATCCACGTTTCATCCCAGCCGTAGCGCTCGGCGATCTCCCTCACCGTCACGGGGCCGGCGAGCGATACGAAGCGCGTCAGAATTTCGCGTCGCGCCACTCGCGGCTCGACCACAGGGTTGCGAAACTGTTGCGGAAGCGCATCGTCCACCGACCGTTCCTGGGGCGCGATTCCCTCTGTCGTCCAGGTCCGCACGGGGTCCAGCGTATCGCGTCCAAACGCGGCCGCATAGCGCGGAAAGTTCTCCACCAGAATCACTCGCCAGTCGACGCCTCCATCTCGTGCCGGGATCTGAATCTCGATCACGCGCCCCTGCCGCAGCAATTCATCGGCCGCATCGCCCACGCCGATCCACCCCTCGCGCGGAGCCGCACGAAGGTGCAGTTCTTCGAGCGCGAGATCACCGGCCTGGTCGAGCACGTGCGCAAGCTCATCGGCCGTGCGCGCTCTGCGGCGCGGCGATGTGCCGCGCCGATCGGCAACGAGCTCCGTCAGCGCCTGCATGGTGGTGTCGTCGCTCCCCACCGCGCCCTGCGCGCCGCCCATCACTTCGCTCAAGAGCACAGGATCCACCGCGAGCATCGCCGCTTCGCGTTCGGCGCGCGGCGTGTCGTCGGTGTACAGCCACTCCATCATGAAGCCAAACTGCAGACCGGCGGCAAATGGCGACGGACCTTCGGTCTCCACCACCCGCACCGCGATTCGTCCGGCAGCGATCGACTCGAGCACCTCCATCAACGCCGGAAGATCGAACGCGTCATCCAGGACTTCGCGATACGTCTCGACGAGCACCGGGAAGGTGGGAATCGCACGCACCGCTTCCAGTAGATCGAGCGCGCGAAGGCGCTGGAGCCAGAGCGGCATCCGCCGGTTAGGCCGCCATCGGCCGAGGATGAGCGCACGCGCGGCGTTCATACGGAAACGCGCGCCAAAGAGCGACGCATGGCCGACTTCGTCCACGATCCGGTGTCGCGCCTCCTCCGCTCTGAGATCGAGCAGCGCGTGCATGGGTACCGGTGCGGCGGCGTCGGGCATTCGGAACAGGATGCCGTCGTCGCTCGTCTGGACCTGACAGTCGGCGCCGCGCAGCGCGTCGCGAACCCGCTGGCCCAGCACCATGCCCCAGGGCGCGTTCACACGTCCGCCGAACACCGAATGCAGCACCACGCGCACGGCGCCCATCTCGTCGCGGAAGTGTTCGACCACCACCGTGCGATCGTCGGGGATCACGCCCGTCGCAGCGCGCTGTTCGGCGACGTACGCCCGCATCCCGCGTGCCGCCGGCAGGTCGGCGCCTAACCGCGTGGCGAGCGCCTGCACGCCCGCATCATCATCCGGCTCGAGCGCGGCCAACTCGCGGCGGAGCGCGCCCACGCGGCCGCTCAGTTCCGCCGCACGGGCCGAGTATTCGCCGTGCCAGAACGGCATCCGGGCCGGCGCGCCCGGAGCCGGCGTGACGATCACCCGGTCGCGCTCGATGGCGCCGATGCGCCACGTGGCCGAGCCGAGTTGGAACACGTCGCCCACCCGGGACTCGTGCACGAATTCCTCATCCAGTTCGCCTAACCGCGTGCGATCCGGGAGCACGGCGGTGTACAGGCCGCGATCGGGGATCGTGCCGCCCGACACCACGGCCAGCAGCCGGCTGGCCCGCGTTCCGGTGACACGGTCGCTCACCCGGTCCCAGGTGAGACGCGGTTCGAGCTCGGCTACGAGGTCGGACGGATACTTCCCCGACAACATGCCGAGGACCTCGTCGAAGGCCGCGCGGGTGAGCCGGTGATACGGATAGGCGCGGCGGACGAGTGCGTACGCGTCGGCGGAGGTCCAGT
>JANWIF010000034.1 GCA_025450035.1 Gemmatimonadaceae bacterium | reverse complement strand
GCCTACATAAAGATCGCTTGAAGCCGGAGGCCCCACCACGGCACGCGGCTTTACAGCCCACCTCTCCCTCACGTAATTGAGAGCAGGATCGACATCTGCCCTGGAGCTTATGCGCGACGACACCGTGCTGGTCATCGACGACGAGCCGCAGATTCGGCGCGTCGTCAAGAACGCGCTCCAGTCCGAGGTGACGCGCGTGCTCGAAGCCGCCACCGGACTGCAAGGGATCGACCTCGCCACCGTCGAGCGGCCGTCGCTCATCGTGCTCGACCTCGGACTCCCCGATCTTGCGGGGGTGGACGTGTGCCGCGAGATCCGCAAATGGTCAAGTGCGCCCATCGTCGTGCTCTCGGCACGCCATTCGGACCAGGAGAAGGCGCTCCTGCTCGACACCGGCGCCGACGACTACATCACGAAGCCATTCAGCACGATCGAGTTCACCGCGCGCATCCGCGCCAACCTGCGCCGCGCGCAAGCGGTGCAGCTCGCGGCGCAAGTACAACCGATGTCGATCGGCGATCTCACCGTGGATCTCACCGCTCGCACGTTGCGGCGCTCCGAGTCGTCGATCCACCTCACGCCGATCGAGTGGGAACTGCTGCGCACGTTCGTCACGCAAGCGGGACGCACGCTCACCCACCAGCAACTCTTCAACGCCGTCTGGGGACGCGCGTTCGGCGACCCGCAGCAGTACCTGCGGGTCCACGTCGCGAATCTGCGGCGGAAGATCGAGCGCGATGCCGTGCGGCCGCAGCTCGTGGTGACGGAACCGGGCGTGGGATACCGCTTCGAGATGCCGCGCTGAATGCCCATCTCGTCCAGAAGTTGGCTGCCGCGTTGGCTGTTCTGGACGCTGGTCCTGGCGCTGGTCACGTGCGGCATGCTCGTTCTGCGCGACGATCTGGATCAGGCGCACGTGGCGTTGATCTACTTGATGGTGGTGCTCGGCGCCAGCGCCAGCGGCGGCCGCGCGGTCGGGATCGGTCTTGCCTGCGCTGGATTCGCGCTTATCGATTTTTTCTTCCAGCCGCCGTTTGACACCATCACCATCGGCAAGCGGCCCGACTGGCTCGTCCTGATCGCCTTCCTGGCCACGGCGGCCGTGGCCACGCACCTGCTTGCCCGCGCGCGCGCCGAAGCCGAAGGCGCCCGGCGCAGCGCCGAAGAGATCGATCGCCTGTCGTCCCTGGGCGCCGAAACCCTCAGCGTTGGGCGGGCTGAAGACGCGTTAGGCGCAATCGCCCACGTCGTGCGCGACACCATCGGCGCGGCGGTGTGCGAGATTTATGTTCGCGAAGGGGAGCGCGACATTCTGGTGCGCGCGGCCGGATCGGACGAGCACGCCAACGGGGGAAGCGCGTCGTCGCGCGCGCTGGTGGCGTGGGTGGCCGCCAATGGCCGCATCGCCGCCGAGCGATTGGACGGCTCCGTGTTTCGGGCGGCCGTCCCGCCCTCACGAAATCTCGTGTTCGCCCCGGGAGTGAACGACGCGCGGGCGCTGCTCGTTCCGCTCGTGGTGCACGAGCGCACGGTGGGCGTGCTGCGACTCGCCGATCGGCAGGCGATCGCGCTCGACGGGGCGCAGCGGCGCTTTCTGGCGGCCCTCTCGTACTACGCGGCGCTCGGCGTCGAGCGCGTGCGACTGGTGGCGGAGGCGGAACACGCCGAAGCGCTGCGCGAAGCGGACCAGCTCAAGGACGCGCTGCTCGCGTCCGTGTCGCACGATCTGCGCACGCCGCTGACCACCATCAAAGCCCTCGCCCATGATATCGCCTTCGCCGGCGACGAACGGGCGGCGGTGATCGAGCAGCAAGCGGACCGGCTCAATCGCATGGTGGCCGACTTGCTGGAGCTCTCGCGCCTCAATGCCGGCGCGCTTCCCGTTCGGCGTGAGCTCAACGCCGCGGAAGACCTGGTCGGCGCCGCCATCCAACAGGTGGCCGGCACGCTGAACGGACGCGAGGTACGCGCGTCCATCCAATGGTCGGAGCCGGTACTGGTGGGCCATTTCGATTTTGTCCACTCGCTGCGGATTCTCGTGAACCTGATCGAGAACGCCATCAAGTATTCGCCGCCCGACACGCCCATTGACATCGAAGTGGTACCGCAGGACGGCATGCTGCTCATTAGCGTAGCGGACCGCGGCCCCGGCATCTCGTCGTCGGAGCGCGAGCGGATCTTCGATCCGTTCTACCGGTTGATCCCCGGCGTCTCGCCGGACGACGGCGCGGGCGCGGGGTTGGGCCTGGCGATCGCCCGGCGCCTCGCCGACGCGCAGGGGGGCGATGTCACGTACGGCGATCGCGCCGGCGGCGGCAGCCGCTTCACTCTCAGCCTTCCCGCCGCATCGTTAGGCGAAGGGGCGGTCGCCGAGCCCGTCGGGGAATAGGCGTTCGGCAACGTTCGCATCGGTGCGCTCCAACAACACCACGCCCGAAATCCTGCGCACCTGCTCGCGTCGCTTGGCGGACTGCACCCGGCCCATCAGTCGCCACAGCCAGGCCAGCGTCATCTCGCGCCGCAGGCGGTGCGCCTCCTCCACGGAGGATCGGAACTCGATCGCGCTCCACCCGTGCGGAACAAAGAACTCGACGCCCTCCTCCGGAAAGAAGTGCATGCGCGACCCTCCGACTTCGAGCGTCTTGCCCCACGACCGCTCCATGAACTTGCGCAGCCAGGGGCTCGCCAGGTCCGTGAGCCACCAGCGAAAAGCGCGCTGGCCATGCAGGTCGTCGGCTAGTGCGCCCACCTGCCCGGGCTTGAGGTAGATCAGAAGTCCCTCGGTCATCACCAGCGCACGCTGCGCGGTCGCCCCAAGGCGCGCGAACACTGCGCGCCGGGCCTCGGCGTCGGCGAGGTCGGCGACCACCGCATCGTATCGGCAGCGCGGAACCTCTCCGTCGAGCGTCTGCTGCTTGTAGGCCGAGATGTCGGGAAGATCCACGTCCACCCAGTGGAGCGCCGGCGGGAGGTCCAGGCGAAATGGACGCGTATCGAGTCCCGCCGCGAGATTCAACACGAGGTCGACGCCCTCCCGCTGCACGAGTCGCAAAACGATCTCGTCGAACAGCGCCGTGCGAACGATCATGGCCCATGCCGACGAACGGGCGCGCGGCAACTCGCGCACGATCTGCTCGCCCTTCGCGCCGGCGAGTCGGCGCGCCCAGGGGTCCACGAACAGCGCATCGGGCCGCTCACTCTCCATGGCCCGGTAGAACGCCACCCAGCGCGCTGTGTCGGAGATGTGCTCTATGGGCATTCAAGGACCTCCGAGAAAGCCAACGGCCGCGAGCCACGAGAACCTTCTCGTCACTCGCGGCCAATGCATCGTCGCCGCGCCCTCTGCCGTTTGCGTGCCGGTCTAGTTCTTGTGTCTGAAGATGATTCTACCGCGCGTCAGGTCGTACGGTGAGACTTCGATGCGCACGCGATCGCCGGCCAACACGCGGATGCGGAAGCGGCGCATGTTGCCGCCGAGCGTGGTCAGAACGGTGTGCGTCTCGTTGACCGCCACGCGAAACGTCGCGTTGGGCAGGACCTCGGTGACGGTGCCTTCCAACTCAATGGCATCTTGCTTCGACACGCGGCTCTCCTGTCCGAAGTCCTACGCCTTCAGACCGCGCGACGGCGCGCGCGTGCGAGCCGGAGGCGGGCTGCGCCCGCCTTGCGCTGTCGCGCTTCACTCGGCTTCTCGTAGTACCGCTTCTTGCGTAGGTCCTTGAGCACGCCCGCGCGAATCACCTTCCGCTGGAATTGCTTCAGCACGACGTCCAGCCGGTCGTTTTCTCCAAGCACGACTTCAACCACGATCCTTCCTTTTCGAAGGTTTTGCGTCAAAAAAAAGGACCCGGTGCCGAGGTCCACCACCTTCCAGACCAGCACACACCCTGTCCGGATACACCCTTCAGTCCTGTAAGCTAGCGAAGCCTATACCACATAGCAATGAGTGGATAGTGGGCAGTAGGGGGAACGACGCACGTAGCCACGCTCCCGCTACGTGCTACGTGCGTCGTTCCCCCACTGCCCACTCTCCACGCTTGAAGGTATCGTTCGCTCTTCCCTCACCGCATGGGACGCATGAAGCGCGGACCCCTGATCGCCATCATCGCTGTCGTCGGTTTCATCGGATTTCTCCTCTGGTCGACACTCGACGCACAACACGTGCAATGCCACGCGTGCGTAGATTTCAACGGCCAGCACAATTGTGCCGACGCGTCCGCGTCCACCCAAAAGGAAGCGTCACGTTCGGCGCAGTCGACGGCTTGCGGCACCATCGCGCGCGGAATGGACCAGTCCATCGCCTGCAGCAACCGCCAACCGGCCCTGCTGCGGTGTCAGACGCGCAGCTGACAGCCGGTTAGGCGTTGCGGAGCGCCTTGTACGGCCGCTCGTCGCGCCCAACGTAGATCTGCCGCGGCCGAGCGATCTTCTGCTCCTTGTCCTGGAGCATCTCCTCCCACTGCGCCAACCACCCCGCCGTCCGTGCGATCGCAAACAGCACGGTGAAGAAATCGGTGGGAAACTTCATCGACCGATAGATCAGCCCGGTGTAGAAGTCGACGTTCGGGTACAGCTTCCGTGACGTGAAGTAGTCGTCGGACAGCGCGATCCGCTCGAGCTCGAGCGCGATTTCCAGGTCCTTGTCCATCCCCACTTCCTTGAACACGTCGTCGGCCAGCTGCTTCACGATACGCGCCCGCGGATCGTAGCTCTTGTACACCCGATGGCCAAACCCCATCAGCCGCTGGCCGCCCCCTCCCTTCCCGCTCTTCACTCCCTCGATGAACTCCGGAACGTTCTTCGGGTGACCGATCTGCTCGATCATGCGCAGCACGGCTTCGTTGGCGCCGCCGTGCAGCGGGCCGTACAACGCCGCGATGCCCGCGGCCACGGCCGAGAACGGATCGGCGTGCGATGACCCAACGGTCCGCACCGCTGTCGTCGAGCAGTTCTGCTCGTGGTCCGCGTGCAGAATGAACAACACCTCGGTAGCCCGCGTGAACACCGGGCGCGACTCGTAGCGCGGCTCGCTCATCCGCGCCACCATGGAGAGAAAGTTCTCCACGTACGACAGGTCGTTCTGCGGATACACGAACGGCAGCCCCTTGATGTGCCGGTAGATGAACGCGGCAAGGGTCGGCACTTTGGCGATCAGCCGGATGATCGAGAGGTTCCGCTCTTCCGGGTCGTGGATGTTTTTCGAGTTCGGGTAGAACGACGACAGCGCCGCGACGGTACTGCACAGCATCGACATCGGATGCGCGTCGTACCGAAAACCCTGCAGATAGCTCTTGATGTTCTCGTGCACGTACGTGTGGTACGTGATGTCCTCCACCCATCCCTCGTATTCGGACCGCGTGGGGAGCTCGCCGTGACGCAGCAACCACGCCGTCTCGAGGAACGTGGATCCCTCGGCGAGCTGTTCGATTGGATAGCCGCGGTAGCGCAAAATGCCGCGGTCGCCATCGATGAACGTGATGGCACTACGGCAGGCGGCCGTATTCAAGAACGCGGGATCGTAGCTGAGAATCCCGAAGTCCTCGGGGCCGTCCTTCATCTGGCGCAGGTCCATGGCACGCACCGTCCCGTCGGCGATGGGCAGTTCGTATGCCTTGCCCGTCCGCGTGTCGGTGACCGCGAGTGCCGCGGTCGTGGGCGCCGATGTCGCCGTCTCTCCCGTACTCATTCCTCGCTCTCCCACAAAATGCGAACGCCGCGATGCCGCGGCTGGACCAGCCATGGAGTCCAAAAAGTGCCGGCGGATGTTCCGGTGCCGGGAAAACTATCCGGATTCACGAGTAATGCGATGGGCTCGTCGCATTGCGTTTGGGAATTCCCGAGCAAAGATTCACGCTGTCTCGATTCGCGGCCGCCCCCCCCCTCCCCGCCCCCTCCGCGCTGAACCTCGATGCCCATCGTGACCCGAGTCCTTGCGACGATGCTCGTTGCCGCAGCGCTGCCCGTCGCCGCCGCCGCGCAGTCCAACGCGGAGCGCATGACCAACGACGCCTACACGCGCTCGCACGACTACGACCTCATCCACCAGCGCATCGCGCTGCGGGATTTCGACTGGGATTCCACCTCGTTCGTCGGGCGCGTGACCACCACGCTCGTCGCGCTGCGGCCGGCGTTCGACTCGGTGGTGCTCGATGCCGGATCCCTGCTGCACGTGGACGGCGTCCGCGACACGCGAGGCCGGTCGCTGCGGTCCGCTTCGCACGGCGACACACTGGTGGTCTATCTCGCCCGGCCGGTGGCTTTCCGCGACACAGCGCGATTCACCATCGACTACCACGGCCGAGTTCGCAACGGTAACGGCCTGACGTTCATTCGCCCGGACGGGCTGCCGCACCGCCCTCAGCAGATCTGGAGTCAGGGTGAAGACATCGGCAACCACAAGTGGTTTCCGACCTACGACGCGCCAAACGACAAGATGACCTGGGAGTTGATAGCCACCGTACCGCAGCGATACACCGTGGTGTCCAACGGGCGCCTGGTGAGCGACCAACGCAACGCGCACGGCATGCGCACCATGTCGTGGTCGCAGGAGTCACCGTCGGCGACATACCTCGTGTCGGTCATCATTGCGCCGTTGGTCAGAATCCATGACAGCTGGCATGGTGTCCCCGTGGACTACTACGTCTACGCCGACGACAGCGCGCGCGCGTGGAGAACCTTCCACGTCACGCCGGATATGATCGACGTGTACTCGACGCTCACGGGCGTGAAGTATCCGTGGGCGAAATACGCGCAGACCACGGTCGCCGACTTCTTTGGCGGCATGGAGAACGTAAGCGCGACCACGCTCGTGGATTGGCTGCCTGACGGCCGCGCGTTCGCGGATCGGCCATGGTACCAGTGGATCCTGATCCCGCACGAGTTGGCCCACCAGTGGTTTGGCGACGATGCAACCACCGTCAACTGGGCGAACATGTGGCTCAACGAGGGATTCGCCGAGTTCATGCCGGGACAATACTGGGAACGAAAGCTCGGCACCCACGTCGCCGACGACTACTACCTGGACGAGTATGATCAGTTCATGTCGATCGATGCGCGGCGTCGTATGCCCCTGGCGTCGCTGGAGTCGAACAACATCTATCCCAAGGGCGCGCTGGTGCTGCGTATGCTCCAGCACTACCTGGGACCCGATCGTTTCTGGGCATCCATTCACGCATATCTCACGCGTCACAACCACGCCAATGCGACGACGGACGACCTCCGCCAGTCGATTCTTCGCACCACGGGCGAAAATCTGGACTGGTTCTTCAGTGAGTGGATGTACCAGGCGGGCTACCCGGAATTCGACGTCTCCGCCACCTACGACACCGCCGCTTCCCGCCTAACGCTAAGCGTCCGGCAGGTGCAGGAGGACACAAGTCACGCGGACAGCACGGGCCTCCGGTACACCACGCCGGCGGTGTTCACGATGCCGGTCGTCATCCGTGTCGCCACGACGGTAGGCGACATCGTACGCCGCGTGACGATCGACCAGCGTGAGCAGACGATCGTGATCGACGGCGTGGCCTCGCCGCCGACCATGGTCGTGTTCGATGACGGCGACGCCGTGCTCAAGAAACTCTCGTTCGAGCAGCCCACCGCCTGGCTCGCCACGCAGCTGCAACGCGATCCGAACCTCTGGAATCGCTGGTGGGTGATCCAGCAGCTCGCTCGGCGCACCACCGACACCACCGCGGGCCGCGCCCTCGCCGCGACCGCGCGCAGCGCGGACTACTCCCTCACGCGAGCGCAAGCGGCCACGGCGCTCGACAGCTTCCCCGCGTCGCTCGCCCAACCGGCACTCGTCGCCGCGCTGCGGGACACGTCGTCTGCCGTGCGCGCCGCGGCGCTCGAAGCACTCGGCACGGTGGGCGGCGCGGATGCTCTCAGTGCGGCGCAGCGGTCGTTCTCCGCCGACACCAGCTATCACGTGCGCGCCGCCGCCCTCGCCGCGCTGGTGCGTCTGGACAGCGCCGATCGCCGTACCACCATCGAGACCGGGCTTCGCACGCCCTCGTACCGCGACGAGATCCAGAACGCGGCCCTCGCGGCGATTCAACGCACCGGCGACACCTCGTTCGTGGGCGCCGTCGACGGGCTCACCGGGGCCGGCATCCTTCCCGCCTTCACGCTCGGCAGCCTGGCCGCCGATGGCAACGCGCACGCGCTGTCGCTCCTGACCGGCCACCTGAACGACTCCCGGTCTTCCGTTCGGCAATGGGCGGCGATCGCGATCGCTCGCCAGGTGCGCGGCGCGCGCGCCATGGAGGCGCTCACCGCCGCTCGGCCCACGATCACGTACCCGGACACCCAGCGGCTGGTGGATCAGCTACTCAAGCAGCACGGTTCGAGTGGGCACTGAGCGTCGACCGCGTCGACAAGGCAGTGTCACCCACCCCGCCCGGCACGTCTCACCCGGCCGGCTCCAACGCGACCACCAGGAGAGACGCTGCGTCACTCGACCACGAGATCCCGTGTGATCTCGCCGAGGGTGCGGCACCCGCAGAGCGCCATCGCCGTATCGAGCTCATCGCGAAGCGTGGTGAGGACCTGACGCACGCCAGCCTCCCCGTCAAGCGCGAGTCCCCAAAGTACCGGCCGGCCGACGAGCACCGCGCACGCGCCTAACGCGATGGCCTTCAGCACATCCGTGCCGCGACGCACGCCGCCGTCGACGAGCACCGGAATACGCCCGTGCACCGCATCGGACACCTCGGGCAGCGCGCGAATGGCCGGCACGGTGGTATCGAGCTGACGTCCGCCGTGGTTGGATACGATCAGCCCATCCACGCCGTGCTCGACCGCACGCGCCGCATCGTCGGCCCGCACCACGCCCTTGAGCACGATCGGAAGCGAGCACACCCGGCGCAGCCATTCGAGATCCTTCCAGGTGACGCCGGCGTCGTGCCGTGCGGTAAAGTACTCCGCGAGCTTGGACTCTTGCGCCGCCGGCATCGTGCCGGACGGCGCCGCGTTCGTGAACACGACGCTCGGCGGCGGCCGGAACGCATTGCGCACGTCCCGCTCGCGGCGGCCAAGCACCGGCGTGTCCACAGTGAGGACGAGTGCCGCATAGCCCGCGGCAGACACCCGACCCAGGATCTCCGTGGTGATGCCGCGATCCTGATGCACGTAGACCTGGTACCACGGTGCCGGCGTGCATGCCGGCCGGATGTCCTCGGCCGGCACACTGGACAACGTGCTCACCGTCACGATGGTGCCAACGGAGGTTGCCGCGCGCGCAGTCGCCAATTCGCCGTCCGCGTGCGCCATGCCCTGCAGCGCCATCGGCGCCACGAGCACCGGACACGAGAGTCGCGCACCGAGGAGCGTGGTCGAAAGGTCGCGGTGGCGCACGTCCACCAGCACGCGCGGTCGCAGCATCACGGTATCGTACGCGCGCCGGTTTTCGCCTAACGTAATTTCATCATGGGCGCCGCCGGCGAAGTAGTCGAACACCGCGGTGGGGAGGCACGGGCGGGCCAGCGCCTCCAGTTCCAGCAAATTGACGAACGTCATTCGGGCAGGCTCCGGGCTGACGGGCGCGTGAAGGGAAACGCGGAGAGAACAGTCTCGGCGCCGACGGGCTGGCTGTCAATCGGAATCTGACGTGCGCCGGCGCGCCCGCCGCGTTCAGGCATCCAACCGTTCGGATGCAAAGCGCGACAGGCGAAACGGCGAGAGATCGATGCTCGCCTCGCCATTCAACGCGATATCGGCCAGCACCTCGCCGATCGCTATGGCGAACTTGAAGCCGTGACCGGAGCAGGCGGAGACGACGATCACTTCCGGTGCGCCCGGATGCGCGTCGAGGATGAAATGGCCGTCGGGCGTGTTCGTATACAGGCACGTCGATTGATCGCGCACCGCTCCGGCCGCGCAGGGTAGAAATCGCTCGACGAGCCGCATCAGCACCTCGGTCTCGGCCGCCGTCACCGGCGCCGGCGGCACGTCCGGATCCACTGTTGGTCCGTCATGGTGAATCGCGGCCTTGAGTCCATCGCCGACATCGGGAATCGCGTAGAACATGCGGCCGGCGTCGTACTCTACCAGCGTGACCGGCAGATGGCCGGCGTCGACCAGTGAAGGATTCTCGCCCGGCGCCATCCAGTGTGCCACCTGCCGCTCCACACGAAGCTCCACGCCTAACGATGGAGCGAGGACGGGCAGCCACGCACCCGCCGCCAAGATCAGGCGCCGCGCGTGATACGCCGCGCGATCCGTGGTCACGGTCACCGTTGCGCCATCGACCCGCCACTCCTGGGCGCGCTCGCCGTAGTGCAGGCGCGCATCGTGCGCCCGCGCGCCATCGCGCATCGCCTCCACGCACGACTCCGCGAACAGGATCCCGGCGCGCTGCTCGAGCACGCCGATCGTATCAGGATCGGCGCGCAGAGCGGGAAAGCGGCGCGCTATTTCGCGCCCGGTCAGCGTCTCGTGCCACACGCCGTGCTCCCGCGCGCTGCGCAGCGCGCCGGGAACCAGTATGCCGTGTTCCGCGCCGAGTGTGAGGCCGCCGGTGCGGAGGAACAGCCGGCGACCGGACTCGCGTTCCAGATCCGACCAGAGCGCGTAGGCCCGGCGCACGAGCGGCACGTACGCCGGATGCTCGAAGTACGCCTCCCGAATGATCCGCGTCCGTCCATGCGACGAGCCGTGCGTGTGCGGCGGCGACCAGCGGTCGAGCACCACCACCCGGGCGCCGCGGTGCGCCAGGTGATAGGCGGCCGCCGTCCCCATGGCGCCCGCGCCAAGCACGATGACGTCCGCATCCGCGCTGCTCATCCCCGATGCAGGCGCCGGGATTCGGGATAGGGAATTACGTCAGGCATGTCGCCGCGCCGTTGCTGTTCTTGCATGCGCTGCCAGAACTCCACCGTGAACAGGTCGCCGTGCTGCTCGAGGAACAGCTCGCGCAGCGCACCAGGCGGCACCATGAATGCTTCGAACTCTTCGGGGAACACATCGTTCTCCCCAACGTAGTACCACGGCTCCGCCGCCATCTCCTGCTCGGGCGTCGTGGCCTCCGGCAGATGTCGAAACACGCAATCGGTGAGTAGCGAGAGTTCGTCGTAATCGTAGAAGATCACGCGTCCATGGCGGCTCGCGCCGAAGTTCTTCATCAGCATGTCGCCGGTGAAGATGTTGGCCGCGGCCAGGTCTTTGATGGCCGTACCGTAGTCGAGCACGGCGTTGTGCGCCGCCTCCGGCGCCGCGTCGCGCAGGAAGATGGGAAGCGGAGTGACGCGGCGCTCGGTATAGACGTGTCGCACGATCACGTGCTCGCCCTCGATCCGCACCGTCGATGCCGCAACCTCGAGCAGATGGTCCAACAGCGCGGTGCTGAAGCAGGCCCGCGGCAAATCGAGGTGCTCGAATTCCTGCGCATCGGCCAGCCGCCCAACGCGATCACGCACGAACACCAGCTGGTACTTCTCCATCACCATGCGTCTGGTGGTTCGTTTAGGCGGCCCGAAACAGTCCTTGATGATCTTGAAGACGACATTGAGCGACGGCAGCGTGAACACGCTCATCACCAGGCCCTGGTCGCCCGGCGCGAACTCGAATCGCGCACCCGGCGCGCGCAGATGGGCAACGAGCGTGCGGTACAACTCCGTCTTGCCGTGCTTGTTGTAGCCGATGGCCGTGTAGAGCTCGTCGATGCGCTTGAGCGGCATGATGGAATGCAGAAAGTCCACCACCGCGCGCGGGCGCGCGATCTCCACCTGAAAGTACGACCAACTGAACCCGAAGACGATGCTCGCTTCGTTTTCCGTGAGCAGCACCCCGTCCACGTGCACGCCGCGTTCGTCGTGCAGGAGCGGAAGCAGAATCGGCAGCGGCGCGCCGTCACACAGAATCCGCCCGACGAGATACGCGCCCTTGTTGCGAAAGAACGGCGCGTCGAGCAGCTCCAACGCGTCGAACTCGGTGAGCCCGCGGGTGGTGCGCAGCTCGGCATCGATGCACGCCGCGGCGAGCGACGCGTCGCGCTCGAGGTCGCGCCAGGTGCTGTCCCACGAGAGGTCGCGCAAGACCCGTCGCACGACGTCCGCCGAATCTCCCCGCCACGTGTACCGCCGCGTGACCGGAGGTCCATCCTCCAACTCACCCGGGTCCGCATCGGGAAACACGTATTCGACGAGCGGATTGACGCCCACGGTTGTGAAGATCCGGCGCGTCACCGAATTGAAGAAACTCTCGGCAATTTCGCAGTCCTCACGGTCCGCGATGAGTGCGCCGTGCATCAGCTTGATTTGTTCCCACGTCGGAACGTCGGTCACGCAGTCATCCAACATCGCGCGAACGTCGGCGAGGACTGTTTCCACGTGGGTCTTGTAGACTCCCAATCGCTCGGCCGCATCGCGGTGCGCCTCGCGCCATTCCTGGCGCAGAAAGCGCTCCGCAGCGCGCCGGGTAATTGCCCGGAACCGGGTCTGGTAGGCGTCAAACGCCTCGTGGATAGCCGTTGCCACGCGCTCGGCGCTCCCGTTGCCGTTCATGTCACCGCGCGTAACTTTGCAGGTGTTCCGACTCGCACCGACGCCTGCCAGGGAGCTTCATGTCCACCTCCACGATGCCCGAATACAAGAATCTCACGCCGCCCGCCGACGGGGAAACGATCACCATGCGCGATGGCGCGCTGCAGGTCCCCGCCAATCCCATCCTCCCGTTCATCGAAGGCGACGGCACGGGCCCCGACATCTGGAGCGCCGCACGCACGGTACTCGATGGCGCCGTGCGCAAGGCGTACGGCACCAAGCGTCGCATCGTGTGGTTCGAGGTGCTGGCCGGCGAAAAGTCCAAGAGCGTGCTCAACACCTGGCTCCCCGAAGATACCATTGCCGCGATCTCGCATCATCTGGTGGCCATCAAGGGTCCGCTCACCACGCCCGTGGGCGGCGGGTTTCGCTCGCTGAACGTCGCGCTGCGGCAGCAGCTGGACCTCTATGCCTGCGTGCGTCCCGTGCGATGGTTTCAGGGCGTGCCCTCCCCCGTCAAGGCGCCGCAGGATGTGAACATGGTCATCTTCCGCGAGAACACGGAAGACATTTACGCCGGCATCGAGTACAAAGCCAAGACACCAGAAGCTGAGAAACTCATCAGGTTTCTGCGCGAGGAGTTGGGCGCACGCACGATACGGTTTCCCGATAGTAGCGGCATCGGCATCAAGCCCATGTCCGAGGACGGCACCAAGCGTCTGGTGCGCTCCGCCATCGACTACGCCATTGCCCAGAACTACACGAGCGTGACGCTCGTCCACAAGGGCAATATCATGAAGTACACCGAGGGGGCATTCCGTGACTGGGGGTACGACGTCGCGCGGCAGGAGTACGGCGCCACCGACGTGGACGGAGGCCCATGGCTGCGCCTGCCCAACGGCATCGTGATCAAAGATGTCATCGCCGACGCGTTCCTGCAGCAGATTCTCCTCCGTCCCAAGGAATACAGCGTGGTCGCGACGCCCAACCTCAACGGGGACTACATTTCAGACGCTCTTGCGGCGCAGGTGGGCGGCATCGGGATCGCGCCCGGCGCGAACATCAATTATCTCACCGGCCACGCCATTTTCGAGGCTACGCACGGCACGGCGCCAAAGTACGCCGGTCAGGACAAGGTGAATCCGGGATCGCTCATCCTGAGCGGCGAGATGATGCTTCGCTACATGGGTTGGGCGGAGGCCGCGGAGCTGATCGTGCGCTCGCTCGAGAAGACCATCGCGCAGCATCGCGTGACGTACGACTTCGAGCGTCTCATGCCCGGCTCCACGCTGCTCAAGACCAGCGAGTTTGGGCGGGCGATGGTCGAGAACATGTAGCTGCTGCGCGGGACACGAGGACGATACGAGCCCGCGGCAAATGCCTCGGGCTCGTGTCGTTCCAACCTGTCACCTCGTGCTACTGCAGATTCGGGTTGTTCGCGCGCTCGATGTCGGGCAGCTTGAGGCACAACTGCGAGCCATCGGCGCCATACACACCGCCGTTCCGGTACGCCGCACCCGGCGCTGGTACGAGCGGCAGGTTGTTGCGGATCACGTCGTACAGCCGCTGTCCTTCCAGGAACAGCTCACGGCTCCGTTCGTCGATGATCTGCGCAAGGACGGCGTCCTGGGTCGCCAGGCCGGTGTAGAGCGGCAGTCCGGCCCGACGATGCAGCGTGTTGATCACGCCGATCGCGCCGTTCACATCGCCCGCATGAGCGTCGGCTTCGCCGATGATCAACTCGGCCTCCGCCCACTTGGCGATCGGAATCGCTGACCCCACGTCCGCGTACTTGGCCTGATACCACTGGACCACGCCGGTCTCCGACGTGTGGCCGTACGGTGTGGCCTGCACCCGGGGGTCGAGCACTCCTTGATACATCATGTTCTGGTAGCGCGGCCCGACGGACGACGCGACCGAGGTCTTGTTGCTCTCCGACCAGACCCGATTTTCCCGGCGCGCCGTGGTTCCGGACGCTGTCGAGACGAGGACGTAGTTGGTGTCGGAGGCCACTTGTTCGGCGTCCGCTTGAGCGTCGGCCCAGAGGCCCTGATCGAGCTCGGATCGCGCCCGCCCGATCAGCGCCATCTTGAGCGCGGAGTCGCTGCCCGCCGTGGTTTGCGCCGTAGTGATCGCCAGCGTGAACATCGAGTCCGCGGATTGGAACATCTGCGCGGGGGTAAGCTCGGTTCCGTATTGCAGCGATCCATTCGGCAACACGGTCGAGATGACCGCGGAACAGAACATTTCGCCTAACTGCACGCGGGCGTAGCCCGCGTAGGCGGCAAGAATCGCGATCAGCGAATCGCGGCTCACGCCCGTCGGAAGCTCGGCTGGCGTGGCCGCAGTGACGATCCGGAGCACGTTGTCCGCGGACTCGCGGGCGCGATTCGTCGGCACGTACGTGCCTTCGCCATCACAGTCGTTGGACGCATATAACTGCGAGTTGTCGGTGGGCACGTTGCGTTTGTCGTACACCCACCGGGAGGCCGTAGAGGTGGCATCCTCGAACTCGTCGTCCAGCTCGCCGCCCACGACGATGAACGAACCCAGCGCGCAATCGAAGTCCGCGATCGCGCCGTTGGTCAAGAGGATGGCATTGGATGGTGTCTCGAGTGGGCCGGCCGGGATACGGCTCGGCACCGGCACATCGAGCAAGCTGTTACACGCGATCAGACCGCTGAACAGGAGGGCCGCGCCGAACAGCACAGTCCCCTGTCGCGACCGACGCGCCGTGGTGGTGCTCTGCAATAGTCTCATGAGAGTGTCGGCTGAGTGAGGTCGTCGGTCAGAACGTGAGATTCAACGTGAGCAGGAACGACGAGAGCGTCGGAGTGACCGTCTGCTCCCACGCATCGCTGGCGCCGCGCGAACCGGATTCGGACAGGAATTGCGCCGTGGGGTCCAACCCCTTGTACGACGTCCACGTGTGCAGGTTGCGCCCCGCGAGCGTGATCGACGCCGCGTGCGCGCGAAGCCTGGAGGCCAGCGCGTCCGACAGCGTGTAAGTCGCCGAGATTTCGCCTAACCGGAAGAAGCCGGCGTCCCCGATCAGATAGGACGGGATCCCTTCCTGCGCGCCGGCCACGATGATCGGATTGCCGTTGACCGGATCGGCCAGGTCCTTGCACAACCCGCCGAGCTCGAAGTAGCAGCGGATGCGCAGATTGCCGTCCAACTTGCTCACGCCAAGCTGGTAGTCCACCGTGCCGTAGAGCCTGAGCCGCTTCCACAGGGTGACCGTCGACATGAAGGCACCCTCCTTGGTCGGAATGCTCGTGCCCTGGTACACGCTCGGCGCGCTGGCGCAGTCCACCTGCCCGCCCTTGCCATCGGCGCACATGATGTCGTATGCAGTGCCAGTTCCGTCTACCTTGGCGCTCACGATCTTCTTCAGAAACCACGCGCCCACGGGGTAGCCATCAACGTCTTCCTGATACGAGCCCGGCGATATCGACGAAACGCCCGGAATGCCAAGGTCGACAATCTTGTTCGTGTTGTGCGAGAACGAGACTCCGGCGTCCCACTGGAAGTTCTCGTTGCGAACCGGCGTGACGGTCAACGCCAACTCTTCGCCCGAGTTCTTGATGTGGCCGGCGTTGACGAACTTGTCACTTCCAAAGCCGATCGAAGGGGCGACTTGTTCATCCAGAATCGCGTTGACGGTGTTCTTGTTGTAGTACGTGAATTCGATTCCCACGCGGTCGTTGAGAATGCTCGACTCGAAGCCGGTCTCGAACTCCTTACCGCGCTCGGGGCCCAGATTGGCGTTGCCTAACGTGAGCGCGCTCACCGCCGCCTGATCGTTGGGACCGGTGATCGGCGCATACGTACGAAGCGCCGCAAACTGGTCGGGCTGCTGTCCCGTCTCACCATACGCCGCGCGCAAGCGCAACGAGTTGATCCAGCTCGAGCTGAAGAACGGCTCGTCGCTCAGCACCCACGAGAGGCTGGCCTTGGGATAGTAGGCGCGCTTGTAGTTCACGCCGAACGCGCTGTTCTTGTCCGAGCGCAACGCCAACGTGAGGTAGCGGCGGTCCTTCCAGCCGATCACCTCTTGGGCGTAGAAGCCGAGCGTGTTGTTCTCGGTCACGTCCTGCGCCGTGCTCAACCCGCTCGTCAATGCATTGATCGACGTGAGACCGGGGGCTGGGAACACCGACCCGGACGCCGCCACGAACTCGTACTTCTTCGTGTAGTACTGTGCGCCCACGGACGTAGCGAGGTTGACGTCAGGAAGCACGTCGAACTTTGCCGTCGCCGCATAGTCGTAGGTGCGGAACTGATCGGTATTGTTCGACTGCGCTTTGTAGCCGAGTGCGTCGGAACCGATTGTCGTGTTGAGCAGAGAGTCGATCCGCACCGCCAGCTCCACGTCCATCGAATTCACCTGGTCGGCGCCAATGGTGAGCCGCTGCGTAAACCACGACGTGGGCTGGTGCATGAACTGGACGCTACCGGTAAACCGGTTGACGTCCTGGAACATGTGATACTCCTGGTCGTACTGCCACGGGAGTCCACTGTAGAACCCGTACTCGGCGGGATCGGTCACGGCCGCGGGATCCATGAGCATCGTCGTCCACACGCGACCGCCGTAGCCCGCTTCGGGCGCAAGGTTGGTGCGCCCGGTGATGTACGACATGTGCGTTTCG
The DNA here is from genome assembly GCA_025450035.1 of Gemmatimonadaceae bacterium. Lineage (GTDB taxonomy): Bacteria > Gemmatimonadota > Gemmatimonadetes > Gemmatimonadales > Gemmatimonadaceae > JADGGM01. The sequence continues at coordinate 14,733 of JANWIF010000034.1, read as the reverse complement.
ATCTTGACCTTGTCGCTGGGCTGAATGGTGAGGTTGGCCCGCGTGTTGGTTCGATCGAGAGAGTTGGACGGCTCCACCCCATCATCCTTCTCGCGGGTTGCCGACACGTAGTACTGGAACACGTCCGACCCGCCGCCCACGGCCGCACGATATTTCTGCGTCTGGCCGTTTGTGAAAATGTCCGAGCCAGTCTTCGCCTTGTACGCGTTGTTGAGCTGCGTGAAGTTCAGCGACTCGAGGTTGCCTCCCACCATCTGATAGTTGGTGGGCCACCGTCCCTGGGGATCCATGATGAAGTTGCTCCCCTGCGACAGCGTGAACTCGTAACGCGGCGGACCAGCAGTTCCCTGCTTCGTGACGATCTGGATCACGCCGTTCGACGCTTCCGTGCCGTACAGCGTCGCCGCCGACGGACCCTTGATCACCTCGACGCGCGCGATCTCCTCGGGATCGATGTCGTTCCAGCGGGAAATTGAGTTCGATCCGAATGACTGGTTCACCGGTCCCGTGGCCTGGTCGTTGTCCATGCGCACGCCGTCGACGTACATGAGCGGCGTCTGCGTGAGATCGAAGCTCGAGGTGCCACGGACGCGGATCTTGGCGCCCGTTCCCACCTGGCCGCTCCCTTCGATGACGTCCACGCTCGGCACGCGGCCATTCAACAGCTCCTGAAAACTCTGAATGGGCGCGATCTCCTGAATCTTCGCGGCGTCGATCGTCGTCACCGCATTACCGATCTCGCGCTTGGTCGAGGCACCCGCGGTTGCGGTCACGACCACTTCGTCGAGACTCGTCGCCCGCTCCGCTAGTATGAACGCGACAGTCGTGTCGCCCACCGCCACACTCTTGGATTGCGATGCGTAGCCGATGCGGCGCGCGACGAGAGTGACCTGCGTTCCTTCGGCGCCACGAATGCGAAAACGCCCCTCATTGGTGGAGAGCGAGCCCAGGGTCGTGCCTTGCACGGTGATCTGCACGCCGGGAATGGGTTGGTGCGTGTCGCGGTCGGTCACACTACCGGCAATCAGACCCTGCTGCGCAGTCAGGGTGCCTGCAGCCGCGAGCTGTAGGCCGATCGCCAGCGCGGCGAGGCGTGCGAACACGCGCCGGACGGCGCGAGTGTCAGCGACACCGCGTCGCCTCCTACAGGAAACACACGGTGGTACGTTCATGGATGGTCTCCTCCAAAATCGCCAATCAGAAGGGGGAGCAGGAGCAGCGGTAAATACCGCGGCGAGAGGATTGGTTACTGCGGCGCGACAACGAGCTGTAAGGGGTCGAGACCCTCCTAGCCGAAGTGATCGACCATTTCGCTGTGGTGAATGGTCATCATGCGAATGCCCGCTAAAGTATTCAGGGCGAAAGGGAGCGCAAGATGCGACGTCAACACATGACACAACAAAAAGCGGTTCGCGACTCATGTCGCGAACCGTTCTGTCACATCGAAAGGACAATTCGGGAACATCAGAGCGCGTGCGAGCCGCGCTCATCAATTCCGATTCTACTTTGACATCGCCGAGCAAGTGTTGAACAATGCGCTACGGCTCGAGCAACCCCGGTGTGCCACGCCGCACATCGCGCGCACCGTGCGCCACACCCGTGCCGATAGCAACGCCAAACAACAGCGCTGCGCCCGCTCCCACGAACGGAAGCAGCCATGCCACTGGCGCGGCGACGAGCGCGGCCACGACCCCGGCTACGATCGGTGCGCCCTTCCGCTGCGCTGCGTCCACGTAGCGCAATCGTGTGCGCACGAAGTGTCGGCTATTCACGTAACCCAGTACGACGACTGCACCGGTGACTGCAAGCGTAATGATGCCGATCATGTGACACCTCCCTGCCGGGCCCTACGCACGCCGCGTCCACATGGTTTCGGATGTACGGCGGGCCCACCAGCGCGACGGACGGTTGACCCACGCTGACCGTACCGACACTCCAATGGACCCGCTCGGTTGTGCGACTGCTATTCCCATTCCGTCCGTTCGCGCCCGCCGTGCTACCGTTTCGATTTCAACACGGTGATGACCCACTCGGTGTGACCCTTGAGCGAGATATACTCGCCATTCGGCCCGAGCAGCGACTCGCGATCACTTCGCAGAACGCCGCGCGCCACGGGCCGGCCGCCACGATCCTTTATTAGGATCTCGGTTCCCGGCCGGAGCTGTTCGATCTGCCATTCCCACGTCGGTTCTCCCACGGGTCTCCCCCGGAAGCATTGCGTGTCGTCCTTGTCCCCCATCACCATTCAGACGACGCATATGAGCATCCGTTAACAGAAGCTGGACCCATTGTGGCACAAAGACTTCGCAATGGTCCGCCCCCTCCGGCGGTATTGCTCCACCAGCCGGCCGCGCGTCCACATCGTGCGGGCAGGCGCGATGCGCTCCGCCCGGGTATTGGACGGCGCATTGGGGGGGAGCGACATGTACATCCGCTGGATCGGCACCGGGTTGGCCACAGTGGGCCTCGCGTCGACGCTTGGCGTCGCCGCGGTGCGCGCACGCGCCGAAATCGACCTGCCGATCCAAGCTCGCGTGCTGCCCATCACGGGTGCCGCCGCGCTGCCGCCGCGCGCGCCGGTACGGCGTATCGTGTTTGGCGACTCGCTGCTTGGCGCCAGTGGCGCACTTCGCGCCCACTTCGTATTCCCGAGCGAAATCCCGGACCTGATTCCCGGCGACACCGCAACGCACGCCGAGTCTTGGCCGGTGTCGGGCGGCATCGCCGGTCACCAATTCACCTTTCTTCCGCGCCGTGCATTCTCGCTCAAGGTGGGGTCATGGGTGAACGGCTACTATGTAGGCTACTGGCCGGGCGAGCGCCGCGGCATCCACTCCGCGGCCTACGCGAACCCCACCAGTTTCATCGAGGTCACGCCGGCTAACGAGGACACGTACGTGTCCGAGCACTTTCAGCTCCGCGATTTCGTGACACACGACCAGTCTAGAGTGTGGCCCAAGTATCTCGTGCTCCGCGAAGCGCTCCTCGACAAGCTCGAGTTAGTACTCCAGGATCTCACGACGTACGGCATCAACACGTCGCACGTCGTCGTGCTGTCGGGCTTTCGCACCCCGGCCTATAATTACGCGCTCGGCGACGCGAGCGGACGCGCGCGCGAAAGCCGACATCAGTACGGCGACGCCGCCGACATCATCATCGATGCCGACGGCAATGGACGTATGGATGACCTGAACCTCGACGGACGCGTGGATGCCGGCGACGTGCGCGTGATCGAACGCGCAGTGGAGCGTGTCGAACGTCGGTACCCCGATCTTGTTGGCGGCCTCGGACTCTATGACGCCATGGGCCCGCACGGCCCCTTCGCCCACATCGATGTGCGGGGCGAAGTCAAGCGATGGACCGGAAGCCCACGCGCCTTGGCGCTCGCCACCCGAGATGCGCATGCCACCCGGGTGGGCGGATGCTACGCCACCGGACGCTCGGCCATCCTGTGCGCGAGCGTACGTAGTCGCATTCCGTAGGCAGCTCACGCCCCCACCTTTACCGCCTCGACGTCGATGCTGATCTTGATGTCGTTGCTCACCAGCACGCCGCCCGTCTCGAGCGCCACGTTCCAGACCAGTCCGAAGTCGCGCCGGTCGATCTTGGTGGTTGCGCTGAAGCCGACGCGGTTCCCACCCCACGGATCCTTCGACCGTCCTTCGTGCGTCACATCGAGCACCACCGGCTTCGTCACGTCACGAATCGTCAGATCACCGGTGATGCGATAGCGGTCCTCGCCAAGCAATTCGACCTTCGTGCTCTTGAAGCGGATGAGCGGGAATTTCTCCACATCCAGAAAGTCCGCGGACTTGAGGTGCGTGTCGCGCTGTTCGGTGCGGGTGTCGATGCTCGCCGCCTTGATCACCGCCTCTGCGGACGATGCGGAAGGATCGGCGTCGTTGATCTGGATGGTTCCTTCGACGTCGGTGAGCCGTCCTTTCACCCTCGTGATCATCATATGCTTGGCCGCAAACTCCACCAGCGTGTGTGCGGGGTCGAGTTGCCAGGTCGTTGTGGTCTTGTCGAGCGTTTGGGTGGTCATAACATCCTCCTTCTGGGTGGCTGCCGCAACATTGTCTTGAATTCAAGATATTGACGGCCGCGGAAGTTCCCGCTCACAGCAGTGCCTGGGCCCGCACACCGAGTCTCTTCAACAGATCCGCGGCCCGTTCCTTTTCTTCGGCGGTGAGGCCATCGGCCGCCCGGCGTATCGCCTCCGCATGGCGTGGGAAGATTCGGGCCATGAGCCGCCTGCCGGCCGGGCTGATGCGCACGTACGTCACCCGCCGGTCGCTGCTGCAGCGACGCCGTTCGATCAGCCGTCGTGTGGAGAGCTTGCCGATCACGTACGTCATGCTCCCGCTGGTGAGCAGGACTCGCTCGCCTACCTCGCCAATAGGGAGCTCGCCTTTATGATACAGCACCTCGAGGACGGCGAACTCGGACAGGGCGAGCCCGCGGCGCTCGATGTCGCGCTTCGCGTGCTCGGCGAATGTGCGCTGCACGCGACTCACGATGACCCACAACCGCAGGGCGGCAGTACGATCGACGGTGGTCGTAGGCATCTTGACCTCAAGATAATCCGCCGATCGTCGGTCTGGGGCGCCAGCACTGCGGTAAGAGAATGCGTATCGCGGAGGTACGCACGAGCGCGGTACGTGAGTGGTGCGCGCATGATTCACGCCGACAACGGACAACCACGAGTGTGACGACCATGGACGAAACCCCGATTTCTCGACGGGATGTACTCAAGGGAGTGGGCGCGGTGGGTGCGGGCGCGCTGCTTGGTGTCCGGCTGGCCAATCCCGACCCTTCGGCGACGGCGATCGTGGTCGCCGGGCGCGCGGTGGAGATCGTGGTCACGTCGGTGAGCGCGGAGACCGTGCGAATCAGCGTGGTGAGTGCAGATCACGGTCGCGCAGCGCTGGTGCCGAGCGACGGATCGTTGGTACGGGACAGTTGGGGTCCGCCGGCGGCGCGCTTCGCCGGCCTCGACCATGCGGAGCATGTGAAAGTCGGCGCACTCACGGTCCATGTCTCAGCGGACCCGCTCGGCATCGAAGTCACCGTCGAGCGAGACGGCCACACAGTCCAACGCCTACGGATAGATCGCGACACGGGCGCGCTCGGATTTCTTCTGGGTGACGGTCCGGTATTCGGGCTGGGGGAAGGCGGGCCGCAATTCGACCGACGCGGTTGGGCGGAGGCGATGATCAGCGGGTCAGACGGCTTTCAGCTATCTACGCATGGGTCGCGGGTGCCCATTCCGTGGCTGGTAGGCACGTCCGGTTGGGCCATGTTCGTGCATCATCCATACGGCACATTCGACCTTACGGGGACGGAGGGCCGGTTTGCGCCCACCGACCCGCGCGCGCCGCTGCCGCTCGACGTATTTATCGTGGCTGCGGCCGACCCGCGCGCCGTGATGGCCGAGTATGCGCTGCTCACGGGGCATCCCGAGCTACCGCCGCGGTGGGCATTTGGCTACCAGCAGTCTCATCGCACGATCACCAAACCGGAGGACGTGCTGTCTGTGGCGCGGACGTTTCGGGAAAAGCAGTTGCCGTGCGACACGCTCATTTACCTGGGCACCGGTTTCGTCTCGTCGGGGTGGAACGCGGCGAACGGCTCGTTCGAGTTCAATCACGCGGTGTTTCCCGATCCGGCGGCGATGCTGGCGGAGCTGCATGCGCTGCACTTTCGCGTGGTGCTGCACGTGGTGATCCTTGGCGACGCGTTACGCGGCACGGTGCGCGACCGGTGTGATCTCACGCGGTACGACGAGGAGCTGGCGAGCTGCTACTGGGACGCGCACCGCAAGGATTTCGCGTTAGGCGTGGACGGCTGGTGGCCCGACGAGGGCGACGCACTCGATCCCGCGTCGCGACTCACGCGTATCCGCATGTACTGGGAGGGTCCGCAAATCGACCGGCCGGACGAGCGCCCGTACGCCCTGCACCGCAACGGCTACGCCGGCATGCAGCGGTACGCGCCGTTTCTCTGGTCGGGCGACGTGCATTCCACGTGGGAGACGCTGCGCACGCACGTATCGATCGCCATCAACACCGGTCTCACGGGCATTCCGTATTGGGGCACCGATACCGGCGGTTTCGTCCCGACGCGGGAGCTGACCGGCGAGTTGTTTGTGCGGTGGTTCCAGTTCAGCGCCTTCTGTCCGCTCTTCCGATCGCACGGGCGCACGTGGCATCTTCGCCTGCCGTGGGGGTGGAACACTGGAGAGTTAGGCCCGAACGAGGTGTCCGGCCGCAACGGGTCGGCGAACCCCGACCCCAGCGAGCTGCACGACGCGCGAGTCGAGCCCATCTGTCGCACGTTCCTCGAGCTGCGCGCCCGGCTGATGCCGTACCTGTACAGCGCCGTACGAGAGGCTCACGACAGCGGGCTGCCGATCGTGCGCGCGCTGTGGCTGCACTATCCTGATGACGCAGCGGCCGTGGTGCGAGGCGACGAATATTTGTGGGGGCGTGACATGCTCGTGGCTCCGGTGGTGGACGCGGGGGCGACGTCGCGGCGCCTCTTCCTTCCGCGAGGCGGCTGGCACGACTTCTGGACCGAGGAGCGCATCCAGGGGGGGCGCGAGGTCGAGCGAGCGGTGGAGCTGGCGACGATGCCGCTGTACGTGCGCGACGGCGCGATCATTCCATTCGGACCCGTCGAGGAGTATACAAGAGAGCATACGGGCGCACCGCTCACCGTGGTGGTCTACCCAGGGGCGGACGGCCGCTTCTCGTTGTATGAGGATGACGGCTCGACCTTCGAACATCGGCGGGGTGCGTGGATGGGAATCGAACTCGAGTGGAAGGATGCGCAGCGGACCCTTTCGTTGCGTCTCGCCAACGGATCGCGCGTGCTTGCGACTGGCGGTCGTCGCATGATCGTGCGCGTTGCGCCCGATCACGCGACGCACGAACTCACGTTCGACGGGCGACCACTCGAGTTGCCGCTCTAGGATGCCGGTGCGACCATGGTGCGTCCTTCTCGGCGCAGCGCTGTTGGCATGCGGCTGCGACGCGCACCGGACCGTCGTACGGGATCGTGATCTCGTGGTGAGTATCGGAGCGGACGCCGATCTGTTGCTGCCGCCGTTCGAGACGGCGACACAGGGAATGGAGGTCTCCGATCTCATCTTCGAGCGGCTTGCCGAACCGGACTCGACGCTCAACACCATCGGGGACGGCGGTTTTCATCCGCGTCTTGCGGACCATTGGAGGTGGGCGCCCGATTCGTTATCGATCGCGTTCCACATCGATCCGCGCGCGCGCTGGCAGGATGGCCCGCGGGTGACCGCGCGCGACGTCCGCTACTCCTTTGACGTGTATCGCGACAGCGCGGCAGGTAGCACCGCGGCGTCCCAGCTCAGGAATGTCGACTCGGTATCGGTTCGAGATTCCTCCACTGCGGTGGTGTGGTTTCACCGGCGCTCGCCCGAGGAGTTCTACACGGCGACGTACGAAGTTCGCATTCTCCCCGAACACCTGCTCTCGTCCATCCCTGTCACGCAGCTGCGCACGAGCGCCTTCGCCCGGGCTCCCGTCGGAAGCGGGCCATATCGCTTCCGACAGTGGGTTGCCGGTTCGCACATCGACCTCGTTGCTGACACCGCATACCGGTCAGGTCGGCCCACGTTCGACCGGGTGTTGTTCACGGTTACTCCAGACGCGTCGGTTGCGCTCACCCGCCTTCTGGCGCACGAAGTGGATTTCGTCGATCGGTTGAGCGCCTCCGACATCGTGCGTGTAACGACGCATGCCGGTTTTCGACTAGTAACATGGCCCTCGGAGGAAAACTGCTTTCTGCTATTCAATCTGCGTGATCCCACGGACGGGGAACGCATGCACACAACGTTGGCGGACTGGCGGGTGCGGCGCGCCATCGAGTTGGCGATCAACCGTCACGCGTTGGTGCGGAGTGTATTTGGCTCCACGGCGCGGGTAGCGCGCGGGCCACTTCCCTCGATCTTGCTCGATTCGTTGTTCCTTCCCGACACGCTGCCCAACCGTGCTGCCGCGGCGCGTCTACTCGACGAAGCCGGATGGAAAGAGAATGCTCGTACTTATAGTCGATCTCGTTCGGGGCAAGCCTTGCGTATGGAGCTGCTCGTGCCCTCCAGCAGCCGCGAGCGCGTGGCGGCGGCGGTACTACTACAGGAGCAACTTCGGCAGATTGGACTGGATGTAGAAATTGACGAAATCGAGATGAACGAGTCGATTCAGCGGCTAGTTGATGGCAAGTTCGATGCGACACTGTTGGATCTGAACTGGGAGCCCAGCCGAGCCAGCGCGCGCCAAGTGTGGTCGAGCGTATCCGTGACGCCCCGAGGCGCGAATTTCGGCCACTACGTGAATCACGGGTTCGACGCGCTCCTGGACAGTGCGATCGATGCCAGGAACGTCACACACGCGGGGCAACTGTACCGCCGCGCATGGTCGGCGCTCATTCGTGACGTACCGGCCGTGTGGCTCTACGATGTAGTGAACGTGGGCGCCGTGCGTTCGCCGATCACGCCAGTCGGGCTCCGCGCGGACGCATGGTGGGTCAGCATCCCACGGTGGCGTTGGAGGTAGCCCCTCATTGGACGCCACGCATTATCTGATGAGGTCGTCATGTTTTCAGCCAGTGCCCACGTTGCGCCGTCGCCACCATTGCCGGTCTACGATGTACTACCGATACTCTCAGGAGCATTAAGAGGATTGGCGCCGCCGGGACAACAGTGGAAGCTACCGGGACGGGCCAATTTGGCCGATTACCGCTCCGTTGCGATCCGCAGTACCAGTGAGATGGCACTCGCTCTTGTGCCCAACTTCGCGCTCTCGTGTCATTGACGAAACCCACTGTTCTCCACGCCACCTTCTTCGAGTCGCTCGCGCGCGTACGAGACGAGTCGTCACTTGAGTGGCGACGCCTCTCTGCAGGCCTCGTGTGCCTACGGTTCATCGACTCCTATCTGGCCGATGACGATGGTTGCATGCGGTTCGACTCGCACCACGCTCGGGCAGCGTGGGAATTGATTAAGGCTCTCGACAGCACCGACGCGGTGCGTTGCGTGCTGATGAGTCTATTGAAGGTCCTGGAGAGCGAGGATGGCGGACGCGCGGTGACGGCGCGCCCGCGATTGATGGCGTACGGGAGAGTACTGGAGCTCGACTCGCGCTGGTCGTTGGCCGCGGACGTGTATGACACGGTGGTCCGCCTGTGTTGCATCCGGCGTGACGGGAGCGACGCGAGCGATGCTGCCGCCGCCTGCATACGATTGGGCGAATGCCGGCGACAGGAGGCACGGTGGGACGATGCGCATTGCGCCTTCTCCGCCGCTGCCCACCATGCGGCTCTTGTGGGCGATTTGAGCGCGGAGTTGCGCGCTCGTTGCCTGGACGCCACCGTCACGTCAGAGCGTGGCAACCTGCCGAAAGCGGATGCCCAGTTGCGCCGCGCCGCGCGCGACGCGCGCGTCGCGGGGCTAACGGACGCATTCGCGCTAGCGATGCACGGGCGCGCACACGTGGCGTACCAGCGAAAGCGGTTTGAGTCGGCGGTGCGGTTCGCATTCCGCGCGTTGCGTGGTTTGCGCGATCCGCTGGCACGGGACCGCGCACTTGCCGACGTCGCCACGAGCTTCACCGAGCTTGGCGTACGAGCCGCCGCGCGAGACGGCCACCTTATTCTTGTGGCGACGACGCAGGACCCGTTGGTACGCGGCGCTGCATTGGTCAACCTGATGGAGCTTGCAGCGCTCGATCGCATGGAGCCGCTGTTCGAGCAGTATCGACGACAGCTTTCCGCCGAAGCATTGCCTCCCCGACTCGCTGGGTACTATCACTACTTCGCGGGTCGCGGTGCGTGGCAGTTTGGTCGAGTGGAGACTGCCCGCACGGAGTACGTGCGTGCCGCGGAACTATCGGCGGCGCACAACCTCGCCCAACTCGGTTTCGAAGTCGAAGAGGCCCTACGCGGGTTGGCTGTGATGCCAGAAGACCCAAGGCCTGCGAGTGTACCGTCGCTGAAGACGGCGCCGATCGCGCGGGCACTTGGCAGGATGCGCGAGGAGTTGAGTGGCGCCGCGTCCTGAACCAAACGACATCTCCCGCCGGCGCTCGCCGGCGGCTAGCGTGCCCGCCTCGTACGCGCACGGGCATGTCCGACGGCACATCGCTTAGTGCGGGCCGATCGTGACGCCCTGATCAGCGTTGGGCTGCGGAGCGGTGGGAGAAGTGCAAGCAACGAACGCCAGGGCAATGGCGGCGAGCAGGATGCGGGCAGCGGTGCGGCGCATAAGGCCTCGCGAAAGAAAGGGACGTCGTGCAGCGGAAGGTGCGTGCTCGAACGCGGCCATCATCGTTCGCCATGATGGTAGCGCACCTCGAATGGGCGGCGGGTGCAGTTCGGGGACATCCGCGGGCACTTTCGGGACATGTGGTGCACGGCGGGGACATCTGCCACGATATAGGTGGATCGAGTGGATCTCGTGACGCTGATGCCGGACAGAATGTTGCTGCGAATCCGGTTAGCCCTCCCAACAGGGTTCACGCTGCGCGCCCTCGAGAGTGTGGAGGGCCCCACCAGCCTAACGTCGGCCCTGGACGCGTCGCCCGTAAACCTCGTGGTCATCGACCCGTCCGATCCACGGATCGCTCCGCACATTCGACGCGTCACGCAACTGCTGGAGCAGTACGATTGGGTGCCGTGCTTGGTGTACACGACACTGACGCCGGCCGGCGTGGCCTCGCTGCCGCACTTGTTTCGCGGCGGCATGCAGGGACTCGTCCTCCTGGGGATCGATGATGGAGCGCCCGCGCTCCGCGAGCTCATCCTCCGCCTTACTGCGGACGCCGTGGCCAATCTGTTGCTCGACGCGCTCGCGCGACCCCTGGAAACGATGCCAGCAGTCGTCGGTCGCGCGATCCGGTTCCTGTTCGCCGCCCCGCATCGCTTTCCGTCGGTCGAGGACCTCGCCTCGGCGGCGGGGATGTCGCGGCGCCACCTGCACCGGCTCGTGATCAACGCCGGACTCACGTCACCCACTCAGCTGCTGGTGGTGGCCCGGGTGCTGCGCGCCTATCAGCTGCTGCGCCCGGGAGACGTGACGCTGGAGCAAGCGGCCACGCGACTGCGGCTGGCGCCGCGCATTCTCTCGCGCCACGTGCGCCTCACCACCGCCGTGCCAGGCGCGCGCGCGCTTGGCGCTCTGGAATCGGGTGATCTCGTGACGCGATGCGTGCGCACGCTCTACCGGCCGCCGGCCGCGCTGCGCTACGCGGTGGGCGGCGGCGGCGGCGGCGGTGACGCGTTCATCGCGACTGGCCGCCCCGTGGCGCCGCCGCGCCCAACGCGTCCCGGTACGGGATCGTGACACCCTCAATCGCCGGCGGCCCGCGCGTGCTCGTGGTGGACGATGAGCCGACCATCTGCCGCGCGCTCTCGATCGCGCTGCGGCGCGCGGGCTACGAGGCGCGGAGCGCCGAAACCGACGATGCGGCGCAGTCGCTGCTGCAGACCCAGCACTTCGATGCGATGATCGTGGACCTGCACATTCCCGACCAGCGCGGCGATATCCTGTTCGAGGTGGCGGCGGCGCTCCAACCGCACCTGCGCACGGCGACCCTGTTCACCACGGGCGACACGAGTGACCGGGCGTTGGAGCTGATCGCGGCCTGCCGCACGCCGTACCTGGTGAAGCCGTTCGACCTCGCGGAGCTGACCGGTTACATGGACCGGTTCACGCGCCGCGCGCAGGACGTCTCCGCCTAACGGAGCACGCAGGTCATCACGGTTTGACGGCGATCCGGCCCGAATAGTCGATGCGGTCGAGAAGGATCGGCGGACGCTGCTCGGCGAGAAACCGGTCCACCGCCTCGCGCGCCCCCCGCCAATGGCCGTAGTCATCCAGCAGCAGCACGCCGCGCGGCGCGAGCCGCGGGTACAGGTGAAGGAGCTCGTGATACGTGGACTCGTAGAAGTCGGTATCGAGGCGCAGAATCGCAATGCGCTCTGGCACGGCGCCGGGGATCGTGTCCTCCACCTTCCCTTTCACGAAACGCACGCCCGAGGCGGGATAGCCGGTGGACAGTACGTGGCGGCGCACGTCGTCGAGTGGCGCATAGTTCCACGCGTTGTGCCCCTCGCGCTGCGCGCGCTCCCATCGGCGGCGCGCCGCCCGGTCTCCGCGGTTCACATCGCGGTCGGTGGGCTCGCTCATCCCCTCGTACGTGTCGTAGAGCCACAACGTGCGTTCGCTATCGCCTAACGCTAGAAGCGTCTGCGCCGCCGCCATCATGCTGCCGCCGCGCCACACGCCGCATTCCACGATGTCGCCGGCAATGCCGTGGCGCGTGACGTAGCCGACCGCCTGCCAGAGCGCGTACACGCGCTCGATGGACGTGAGCGTGTACGGCGCGCACGCGGCGTAGACAGGGAGGAACTCGGGCTCGAGATCGGGGTGGCCAACCGGCGGTTCCGATTTGCGGATCAATGCGAACCCGAACCGGTCGGCCACCCATTCCAGAAAGTGCTTCAGGGGTCGGCCCTCGCGCGCGTGGGGATGCTCAACACGCGGGTAGTCTAGCAGCGCGACCAACGTTGCACGAGAGGGCCCGTGCGATGCACCACAGTCTCACCCCTGGGCGACGCGCAGCAACCGGCGCGCGACCGCGCCCGCCCGCTCGCGCGTCCGCGTCAAGCGCTCGTGCCAGAGCGCGCGGCGGCTGCGCGCGATGAGCCGCCGCACGGCGGCAGCGATGTCCGGCGCCACGCCGACCGAGAGCGCGGCTCCATAGCGTTGAAAGATGATCGGGTCGTGAATGCGCGGCACGGCATCGATGCGCTCGACCAGGGTTCGCGACGGCTCGAACACGGTGAACTCGTCCAACGCGCCGAGCGAGGACAGGATGACCTGCGTGCGGATGCACTTTTCGCAGCGTGAGCAGTTGAGACTCGCGGTGCGATTCTCCCAGCAGACGCGCAGATGGCGTCGCGCCAACGGCGCATCGCGCAACGCCCGCAACTTCGCCATCCGGTCGAATTCCGCTCCAACATGCTCGATCGTTAGGCCGTGGCCGCTCCAGAGCGGGTCGAGCGCCCAGTGCGAGCCCCACGGCCGCCACTTGGCGTACGGGTATGACGCCGAGATGAGGAGCGTGTCGATGTGATTGGTGAGCAGATGCCCAACGGCCGCCAGTGCGCCGCCGTGCGTCCGTTCCCATGGCGCGCTGCGAAACGCCGCGTGCCGGCGGAGGTTGGTGCGCAGCACGATCGCGCGCGCACCGGTGAGGCTGGCGACCTCGCGCGTGGCAGCCTCGCAGGCGGCGGCGCGTGCGGTGTCGTGCAGCGGAATGTCGAAGCCGTGCACGAACACCAGGTCGTCGATCTGGCGGCGTGAGACAAGGAGGGTATGAAACGAGTCGGCACCACCGCTGAAGCAGAGCGCCGTGCGCCGGGCGCGCTGCGGGGCGGGGTCGACAGCACACGTGTCGAGGCACGGCAACAGTTGCGGATATCCCCACCACCGGGACGCGATGTCCACGATGCCACGCAAGCCGGCCGCAAATCCGGCGGCAACGGGGGCGCAGGCCGTCAGCGAGTCGCCGTGCGCCAGCGCGGGGACAAGGAACGAGGAAATGAAGGCCTCTACGCGAGCAGCCAGCGACACATCGCCGGATTCGAACCACACGTCCTTGTCGCCGACGCGTGCGGTCACGCGGGAGACGGCGTTCGGTGATCCAGGATCGACGGATGAAATGAACAAGGAACCCGGCATTGGGGAAGGCGCGGTCGGAGGCATGCGGTTGCGAGGCGGCACGCGCGAGGCGGGAGCGCAAGATACGCTCCGTCGTGAGGCGGTTTTCGTCCGAAACGCGTCGCGCCGAAGTGGATTCGAGACCGCCGTGCTCACGTACGCCGCGCTGACGGCCCCCTGATGCTCAGCGCGGTGCGGCGTTCGTCCAAATCTGATTCTCCCGGTGCAGATCAGGGAACGCGCCGTCGGGATCGATCTCGACCTTCGTGATGCGCGGCTCCCGCGGCACGCGCACGACGTATGAGCGCGCACCATGGAGCCACACCTCCACGGGCACGTCGATTCGCTGCACGGCGCCTCCCGCGCGCGTGACGGCCAGGAGCACGGGCATGGGCGCCAGGCCACGGTCTTCGATGGTGATGGCCGTGGAGTCGCCATCGTCGCGCACGGAGCCGATCGCCTGGTCCAACGACCACGCGCGATAGAACCAGGCGTCCCAGAACCAGGAGAGATCGCGGCTCGTGACCTGGTCGAACGTGTTGAAGAAATCCACGGGGTGCGGGTGGCGGCCGATCCAACGGTGGCCAAACTCGCGCAGCGCGCGATGGAACACCTCCGGCCCAACGACGGTGCGGAGCGCGGCCAGGACCTGCGCGGTCTTGTCGTAATAGTCGATGAAGTACAGGTCCGGCGCAGAGAGGTCTCCCCACCGCATGAGGGGCTGATCGGCGCCGGCGCGGGCGGCGGCGAGATACAAGGCCCGCTGTCCCTGTTCCGAGTCGTTCGGCCGGCCGCCGCGCCGCGGCTCGCCGTACAACACGCGCATGCCCTGCGCGACGTCGAACTGCGTGATGCCTTCGTCCATCCACGGGTGGCGCGTCTCGTTGGTGCCGACCTGCATGGGAATCCACATGTGCCCCGTCTCATGCATCAGATCGCCGGCCAGCGAGAGTGTGTCGGCCCATGACTGCATGAGGGTG